>CALEAC010000051.1 GCA_937944095.1 uncultured Saprospiraceae bacterium | reverse complement strand
TAAATTGGCGTGTAAGAGCACTTGGAATGGGTTGTTAGAGTCAAATATCCAGAACTAAGACTCATTATGCGATCCTTATTTATCTATCTATCGGCTATTATAGTCGTAACCCTCTGTACACCAGGTCTAAGCCAAGGCATTACCGACTTGGAACGAAATGATAGTATAGAAGGTCTTCAGTCTGCAACAACTTTTAAGTTGGCGAGTGATTACTTTGATAGAATTGATTTAAAAAAATCAAGCTCAATAGAACTTACAATTCCACTAGATATTAAGTCCAAGGTGACACTTCAGTTAAGAGCAGTACAACTTCATTCATCTGACTTTGTCGTCAAGGAAAAGAGTAGCGCTGGCACTCAGGTAACTGACTATAAGCTGGGTCGCTATCTCACAGGTAAAATAATAGACCAACCAGAATCAAGCGCTATAATCACGATTCATAACAATGAATTAAGTGGTGTCATCAGAAATAGTGATGGAATATATAACCTAGGCTTACTAGAAAATGGCAGCGATGAATATATCATATATAAGACCAGCGACTTAGAAGAGCAAATCGACTTTACCTGTGAACAACTTGGTCATGGAACAATGGATGACCATATCCTTACACCAGCGAAATCTAGCCAGAAAACCAATTGTAGTCAAGTTGTTAATGTCTATTTCGAATGTGATTATCAGATGTATCAGAATTTTGGGAGTAGTAGTTCAGCAGTCACAAATCATGTTAATACTATATTCACTGAGCTTATCACTTTGTATGGAAATGAGAATATACCTATTCAGATTTCTGAGATACAGGTGTGGACAACTAATGATAACTATGGAACAGGTGTTACGGCCCTTGGCAACTTTGCATCTGCATTAAATTCTTCTGGGTTCAATGGGGATATCGCCCATCTCCTAGCTAACGACAGTGGGTCAAATGGTGGCGTCGCCTATGTAGACCAGCTTTGTGGCTCTAATCCTTATGCCTATAGTGATATTGTAAATTCGACCAATCCCTTTCCGACCTATAGCTGGGATGTGCAAGTTGTCGCCCACGAGATGGGTCATAATTTTGGTGCAAGACATACACATGAATGTGTCTGGGGGCCAAATAATAATCAGCAAATCGATGATTGCGGCAGTCTCGCGTTAGGCGGTGGCGGTGCCTGTTATAACTCTAGTTCGCCCATTATTCCAAGTGGCGGTGGTACTGTAATGAGTTATTGCCATCTCAACTCTGTAGGCATTAGTTTCTCTCAAGGCTTTGGAACGGAACCTGGTGACCTCATCAGAAATAAATATTCAGGTTGTTTTTGTGACAATGCGACCTGTGCGGATGCAAGTGTCTTGTCCACTAATGGGACCTATTATGCACAACCCAATACAGGTAATGGTGCGAGTAGTTCCACAGCAACTCATTCAGATTGGTTTGTATTTACCCCGACTCAGAACGGAACAGTTGATATCTACTCTTGTGATCAGGGTATCGATACTAGAGTCTGGTTGTTATCTGGTAACTGTGGTAGCCTGAATTATGAGCAGATGAGTGATGATGAGTGTACTAGTTCGGGTACGAGCAATTATGCTTCTGAGATTACTAACTATTCAGTTACTGCCGGAATAAGCTATTATATCGAGTGGGATGACAGATGGAGTACAGCTGGTTTCAATTGGGAATTTGTATTGACACTAACAGGTGGTGGTTCTGGAGTTTCAATAACCTGTCCAGCTGATCACTTTGCTGAAAACACTTGCTCGACAGGAGATTACGATACGACAATAACGGGTAGTGCGATGACGATAACTGCTGGCGCGTCCATATCTTATAGCGACAATATGACTTCAACTTCATGTACTGTGGTTATTGATCGGACTTGGGTTGCAACTGATGCAGCTGGTAGTACTGCCTCCTGTGTACAATTGATTGACCTTGATGATACGACTGCACCTAGTGTTTCTAACTGCCCTGATAATATATCCTTAATGTCAGGATCAGATTGTAGTGCTACAGTCACTTGGGCAGCACCTAGTGCCTCGGACGAATGTGGTTCAGTCACTATGGTCTCTAATTATTCACCAGGGTCTTCCTTTGGAATCGGTTCCACACTCGTTAATTATGCCTTTACGGATCTGTGTAATAATTCTGCAGTTTGCACCTTTCAAGTGACAGTCTTAGATGGTTGTAATTCTGGCGTATTGCCACCCTGCGATGATATGAATGTTATTCTAACCGGGAATGTAGCTGATGACACTTTTCACGCAAAAGAAAACCTCAACTGTAGTGGTGTGATAAGCACGGCCATGAGTCCTCAGTTCAAGGCTGGTTCGGACATAGACCTGTCGCCAGGATTTGAAATAGAACTGGGCGCTAGTTTAGAAATAACAGTAGAAGATTGTCAGAATTAACGGCTATTAACTTTGCTTCAATAGTTTTTGTAGGTAGATGCCATAGCCACTCTTGATAAGTGGTGCAGCTATTTTTTCTAGTTGTTCTGCATTGATAAACCCCATTCGATAAGCGACCTCTTCGATGCAGCCTATTTTATGATCTTGTCTTTGTTCTATGACACGGATAAACTCAGAAGCCGCTGCTAGAGATTCAAAGGTACCAGTATCTAGCCATGCAGTGCCTCTCTGCATGATACCGACACTAAGTGATTCATTCTCTAAGTAGCATCTATTTAGATCCGTTATTTCATACTCACCTCTCGCAGATGGCTTGAGGTCCCTAGCGAGGTCACAAACTGTATTGTCGTAGAAATAAAGTCCAGGTACAGCATAATTTGACTTAGGTGCAGCTGGCTTCTCTTCGATGGAAATAACCTTATGGTCCTTGTCGAATTCGACGACGCCATAACGCTCTGGGTCATGCACAGGATAGGCAAATACTCGAGCACCAGTAGTCATTTGACTCGATTCTTGTAAGAGCGCACTTAGTCCTGAACCATAGAATATGTTATCTCCTAAGATCAAACTTGCGGTATCATTACCTATAAATTCTGCACCTAGGACGAATGCTTGGGCCAAGCCATTAGGAACTTCCTGTACAGTATAACTAAAGTTGCAACCCAATTCAGCACCATCACCCAGTAACCGCTGAAATGACTCGCTGTCATGTGGCGTTGTAATGATGAGGATATCCTTAATACCAGCTAGCATCAAAATAGATAGTGGATAGTAAATCATAGGCTTATCATAGATTGGCATTAACTGCTTAGATATCGCCTTAGTAATAGGGTAGAGTCTTGTGCCTGATCCGCCTGCTAGAATTATTCCTTTCATTTTAATTTTAGATTAAGGGATTTTCGATTTATGATTTTTTTGACTTGTTTTTAGCGAACTTACCATAATAGATAACAGTTCGTTTGTTTCATTCATTAAAGTGTCAAACTGCATGCCGCAGTCATCTAAAGAATTTAAGATATCCATCCAATAATAAGTCTCATCAAGTTCTTCAATAACTATTTTCAGTTTATAAATGAAATCTGCTTTTGGTTTAGCTCTACACACTGCATTGTAATTAGCTCCTGAAGAAGAAGTCGATCTTATTAGTTGTCGTTTTATGATATAATACTCATCAGATTTTGGGAGGTTCTTTGTTCGTTTGATTACTTGAAGTAAGAGTACTTTTAGCCTTGATTTGATTACTTTTTCCATGAAACTGACTTTCAATCTAAAATCACAAATCGCTCATTCAAAAATTAAGAATAATGTTTCTCATAATACTTCTGATATGCACCACTCGTCACACTCTCCAGCCACTCTTTGTTCTCTAGATACCAATCTATAGTTTTACTAAGACCCTCTTCAAATTGCAAAGAAGGGACCCAATCTAAATCTTCTTTAATCTTAGTTGCGTCGATGGCATACCGCATATCATGTCCGGCTCTATCTGTGACATAGGTTATCAGTTTTTCAGAAGTGCCAGGTGGTCTACCCAGTTTTTCATCAGTTTGTTTGATAAGTAGATGTATGAGGTCGATGTTGCGCCATTCGTTATGGCCGCCGATGTTATAAGTCTCACCTTCCTTACCCTTATGATAGATTGTATCTATAGCTCTTGCATGATCACCAACATAGAGCCAGTCTCTAACATTGACACCTTTGCCATAGACAGGTAGTGGCTTATTATGGATGATGTTATTGATAAAAAGGGGAATCAACTTCTCAGGAAAT
>CALEAC010000050.1 GCA_937944095.1 uncultured Saprospiraceae bacterium | reverse complement strand
ATCTATGATACAGATGATACAAAAAGTGTCATCCGTGATGTGATTAAGTCACTCAGTCTCAATACTAAGGAGTATAACCTCAGTGCCATTAAGTCTAGGATATCTAGTGCTAAGAGCAATCTGATTACACCAAAGATGTATGCTAAGAACGAAGAATTCTTAGAGCATGACCGGATGAATAGAAGACCGATGACCTACCAGATCTATGAGAAGTATGTCGAAAAATGCAAGCGAGCTGGTGCTATGGATTTCGATGACCTACTGCTACAGATGTTTAAGTTATTATACACTAACCCAGATCAGGTTAGAGAAAGGTATCAGAAACAGTTCAAGTACATCTTAGTCGATGAGTTCCAGGATACCAACTTTCTACAATATGAAATTCTAAAACTACTCTCTATACATAATGATAGCGAACAGAATATCTGTATCGTCGGAGATGATGCTCAGAGCATCTATTCGTTTAGAGGTGCTACGATAGAAAACATCCTCCAGTTCGAGCAAGATTTCAATGAAGTCAAGACTTTTAAACTAGAGCAAAATTATAGATCGACACAACATATCGTCGATGCGGCCAACCAAGTGATAGGCTACAACAAAAGACAGATTCAGAAAAAGATATGGACAGATAGACCAGGTGGTAATAAGATCAAAATGATCAAAGCCATGACCGATAGTGAGGAAGGCAAGAGAGTGGCGGACATGATTATAGAACAAAAGAACCGCTATGGCCTAGCCAATAAAGAGATTGCCATCCTATATCGAACTAATGCCCAATCCAGGGTCTTCGAGGAACACCTCAGAAGATATAATATACCGTATCGTATCTATGGTGGCACTTCCTTCTACCAGCGAAAGGAAGTCAAGGATGTTATCGGCTATCTCCGTCTAGCCGTCAATTCCAAAGATGATGAAGCACTAAAAAGAATTATCAATTATCCCAAAAGGGGTATCGGAAAAACAACGATGGATAACTTATCCCAACTTGCTGATGACAATGAGTTATCTATTTGGGAATGTCTCAATAAAATCAAACTCAGTGCTGCCGCACAAAAGAAAGTCGGAACCTTCGTGACTACTATTTGGGCCTGTCAAGACAAAGCTGTCAAAGAAAACGCCTATAAAGCTGCAGTATTTATTGTAAAAAAATCAGGCATTGTAGACCTATTAAAGTCCGAGAATACAATAGAAGCACAAAACAGAATAGATAACATCAATGCGCTACTAGATGGCATCCAAGACTTTACCGAAGATGATGTCTTAGACGAAGGTGAGGACATCAATGAGCAAGAAAGAACCTTGGCCAAATTCCTTCAGACTATCTCCCTAATGACAGATGCAGATGAGCAAAAAGAGAATGTAGATACTGTCACTTTGTTATCTGTACACTCTGCTAAAGGTCTAGAATATAAGTCTGTCTTCGTTGTGGGTCTGGAAGAAAACCTATTTCCGTCCTACATGTCCTTATCATCTCCTGATCAGTTGGATGAAGAGCGGCGACTATTCTATGTTGCAATCACAAGAGCAGAAGAAGTATTAACCTTGACTTTTGCAAATAGTCGATATCAATATGGCCAGATGCGATTCAATGATTCGAGTCGTTTCCTCGATGAAATATCTGACGAGCATATCGAAGCAAATCTCACCAATAAAAAAACCGTCAGCTTCGGAGAGCCTAAAGTCCTAGGTGGTAATTTCAAAAAAATATCTCCATCGAGTAAGAACAAGAAACTAGCTGTCGACCCTAAGAACTTCAAGCCTAATAATAAGTCAGAAATCAAAGTCGGACAGAAGATACTTCATCTTAAGTTTGGGACTGGTACAGTACTTAGTATAGATGAAAGAAGTGTCGCATCCATCAGGTTCGATGATATCAAAGACACACCAGATAAGCGGATTATGTTAGACTACGCGAGACTACAAATCCTAGAAGATGCTTAAAGGTAGTATTAAGGCCAGATTTTTTTGAGTAGAAATATCATAAACACCAAGATCATCAGACCTAAAATGATAATATGAGACATGCTTTGTGTCTGTGTGACATCTAGGCCAGAGGGATCCCCGATAAGCACTAGTGGCGCCCAGTAGTATGGAGACTTATATTGATGCGCCTTAATATACTTTAGCTTAGCTGCGCGCAGCGCTTCCGGCTTATTCTCTCCGGCTCGGAGACCCTTATAGAAATCATGTAGCACTTCAAAACCAGCAGCTTCATTAAGATCCCACACACTTCCGATTACAGACGCTGCGTCAGCAAATAGGAATGCCCTAGCTAAGCTATTGACGCCTTCACTGGTATTGCTCTCTCCACCCAGACTCTTACAAGAACTAAGCGTGACTAAGGCTGCATTAAGGTCCAACTTAAATATTTCTCCTAAATCAATGAGCGAGTCCTGGAAGGCAATCCATGGACTAGAACTCAAACTATCGACACCACTATGAGATGAGAAATGGATCACATCATAGTTGGAACAGCTCTGAACAAAGCTTGATAAAGAGGCATCTTCGCCAGCAAGGATATGAGAATCGACCAGTTTGGATATGGCATTGGCTTCCTTCCGACTCTGACTAAGGTCAGATAAACCTAATGCACTGAATTCCGATGGACTCACCATCAGTAAGTTATCAAAGGTTCGACTCTCCGTACACTTCATTAGGATAGCTAACGAAGGCGCATAGCTGAACCGATGATACTTAATTAAATAATCAGGAGACCCCATATCCTCTGATCGTGATAATAGATCAAATGGAATAAAATTAATTGGTCCATCACCAATGACAATCGTATAGGGCTTTTTTAACTTCAGTCGGTCCAGAAGTAGACTCTTATATAAGTCATGAGATAAGGTTACAAAGGTCTCATAGGAGGGTAGATAGTCTAGACTATCCTTATGACTCACGTAGCTTAATAATTGATGGACCTCCTGGGCCAGCTTTTTAGGTCTGGCACTTGATATCAACTCCGTCGAATCGGTGGTCACATTTAATAAATAGAGACTATCATAGGTACTATAATACTCTAATACTTGGGTCGAGTCATTAAGGATCTCGGACTGGACTTCTTCTATGGATGGAATCTGGACATCGAACTTATATTTATAATAAGCCGGAAATACAGCTTTCAATGAATCTAGAAATTCATTGTACACTTGGAATTGCATGACATCTTGTTCCTTAGAAGCTAGAAAATTATTTCGGAGTAAGTTCTCTCGTTCTGCGAGGTGTTCCGGGATGAACGCCAACGCATCTTTATGGTTCAGCTCGTCTATCAATAGGATAGATCTCGCCTTTTCCATATATCTGTGCATACATTCTTTGTCATCCATCCAATCACATAGTTCGACACCTATGTCATAAATCGATCTGGTCTTATCTCTCCACCACAGCTTAGTATTATCAGTAGATAATTCTGCACGCATGATGTCTATGAGGTCCACGGCATCGCTGAGTGTCTTTTCTGCGCTTATAACGTCATTGATATCACCGTGATCTAAATATAGATAGGCGTAATAAAGTGACTTAACTTTGAGCGCGAGCAATAGGTCTTTCTTGATGCTAGTCTTATACAGAGCGTCTTTAGTAATTTGCTTCCGACTATCTGTTAGGGACTCGTCTCTAATATAGCATTTGATTGAACTCTGTATATACCTTAGCGCAGATCCAAAGTCTTTCTGTTGAGCATATTTGGAAGCCACATTGTGGAAGCGAGCGCCGATGTCAGGATGATAATCTCGCCCGAAGAAGGACTGATTCTCTGATAGGGCTTTCTTAGCATACTGCAAGGCCAGCTCAGGTTTTTCCAGTTTACTATATACCCCACTCATCGTCGAATAGCAAAATGATATAGTCCTATGTTTCTTACTATTATCACTCTTCATGATCAGAGAAACAGCCTTATCATAGTACTTTATCGCTTCATTATATTCCTTTCGGATAAGTTCCGTCCATGCTAAATTACTATACGCCTTTCCGAGATAATAAGTAAGTCCATGGGACTTAGCTATATCCAGTGCTTCCTCGACCAGCTTTTGACATTCGTCAGGCTGACCCATACGCGCATAGCCTTGGAACATGTAATTGAGTGCTTCACATGATTGTTGTGGTTGCCGTGCCAGACTAAGAGCAAATTTGGCATACTCGATTAATAGATCGTAATTACCCTGAGAATAACAGATAGTCGCTAGTCCGATATAATTATCGAAATTTTCTAGGGCGTCTAATTCTCTGAGACTAATACTTTCCTTGTACAGTTCCTCGGCCTGAGTAAACTGATAACACCATTTATGATTTTCTGCAGTCTGAGTCGTGACCTTAGCGATGCTCTCTTTGTCTGAGGGTAGACTTATAAGTACAGCCAATTGTTCCTTAGAAAAACCCAGTGCTATATCAAAAGCTCTATTATCGAAATGCCATTTGCTGAGTGCACCTAAGACTTTGGCTCTTGTTGTATCTATCTTACCGAAAGCCTCGTCACATTTCTTCAAGGTCCCTTCCAACAACAATATTTGAGATTCATTGCTTAAGTCCTCGTACTGCTTAAGTGCACTTTCTACTGTGTTGCGTTCCACAATCGGGTCAGCACCCTGACTGGTTGCAGAGACTAAGAAAAAAAAAGAGAGCAGGAAGATTTTGCAGTAGGTCACGATATGTTTATGTATCCTACAATTTACCTAATAACTGCTTTGCTTTCTCGTAATTGTAGGTTTTTGAATTAATGATGTCGTTAAGAACACGCTTAGTATCTTCTACCTCACCTTTTTTCATGTATAATAAAGCTTGGTACCACCGATATTTCTTAACTCTAGGCGAGAGCATGCTCATACTTCTGAACATATGGTGAGCTCTATCATAATCGCCAGTTTCCATCAAGGCTATTCCCTTAGCGAGTAGGACATCCATATCACGTGGGTTCTTAGACAGATAACGATCGATTAGTGGCAGTGCTGCCTCATATTTGCCTGTATTATAGTGCTCTTGTAGGAGTCTTAGGTCAGTTACTTGAGAACCACTCTTTGTTGTAAGATGTAATGGTTCTACTAAGGCATACTGTTGATGTAGCGTATTTTCAGGTACGACATTCTTACTTAAGAAAAAGTAGAAGCAAGAATATAGGATTATGCCCATGAGTAAGGCAAATAAGATGTACCTCGTCACCCTACCCTTAGCTGGCGCTGGTGTGTGCTCCTTGCGAATCTGTCCTAAAGTAGAACGTAATTGTGCTTCAGCGTTAGAGAAGGTAGTTGCTTCATTCATTTCTGATAATATCTGTAAATCTAAAGCCAAGTCTGCATCACTTTGCATAAAGGCTTTGAATTTATCTATATCCTGTGGATTCATATCTCCTCCGAGATATTGATCAAATAAATGATATTTGTTTTCGTTGTCGAAGTTCATAATAGCTGATCGTATCTATGATCGTTTTTTACTTTTTCTATTAATTTCTTTTGGCACTTATACTTCTTTTGTTTAGCTGCATTTTCAGTATTCAAACCCATCCTGATGGCTATTTCCTTGAGAGGGACTTTTTGGAAAAACAACTCCAAGAGTTCTCTACATTCAGGACCTATAGCATCAAGCTTCTCTTTGTACAGCTTAAACCGTTCCAATTTATGCATAGATTCCAATATATCGGAATCATCTTTTAATGTTATCTTTTCATCAATGGTAACGTCTTTTTTATATTTTTTCTTGGATTCGTTATACCATTTGAACTTACAGACACTGACCAGGAAGGTATAAAATGAGCTACTTAGCTGAAAATCAGGCTCTTGGCCTTTTTTTAGTATAACAATCAGGCTTTCTTGGAATATATCCCATGAATCGTCCTTAGAGCCACCCATCCGACCGATAATAGCCTCTATACGCGGTAAGAACTCTTTGTATATCTCAGCGACACCCTGCTGGTCATTATCCAGTAGATAGTTTAGATATTTGTCCTTATGTGGCATCTGCTACTTTGTCTCTTTTGGATAGCTAAGTTATAATTAGTCAATATTTATTTCTCAGGAATGGGCGACAATTGCATTAACAACTCGCTGGCCATCCATCGCTGCGGATAAGATACCTCCCGCATAACCTGCCCCTTCACCACAGGGATATAAGCCTGAAACATCTGGATGCATCATCGTGTCTACTGTTCTAGGAATTCGGACTGGTGCGCTTGTACGGCTCTCTATAGCCACAACATTGGCTTCTGAAGTGTAATATCCTTTGAGCTTTAGCGAAAAGTCTAATAGGCCTTCCTTCAACCTATCATATACGAAGTCGGGGAGTAAATCATGCAAAGGCGCTCTATAGAGACCCGGGATATAAGAAGAATCGTTCAGCGCTAACATCTCTTGACCATTGACGAAGTCTATTAGGTTCTGAGCTGGTGCTTTTTGGGATCCATCTCCGTGGTCAAATAAGGATTTTTCTACTTCTGATTGGAATTCTAGATTTGCGAATATGCCCTTATACCCTTTTGCAGCTAACTCTTCGTTAGAAATCGCTGTGACAATACCAGAGTTTGCAAAAGGGGAGTTCCGCTTACTTAGACTCATCCCATTAACCACAATCTCACCTGGAGCGGTTGCAGAGGGTACGATGAGGCCACCAGGGCACATACAAAAGGAAAAGACCCCGACATCAGTAACCTGAGTCGCTAATCGATAGCTTGCAGGTGGCAAGCCCTCTTCTCGTTCAGCTTGATTGTATTGTATCTCATCTATCAGCTGTTGTGGATGTTCTATACGAATCCCAATAGCAAATGGCTTGGCTGCTAAGGCGATTCCTTTGCTGTCTAATAACCGATATATATCCCTGGCAGAATGACCAGTAGCAAGTATCGTATGGTCTGCACGGACTTCCTCCTCCCCATTGACTACAACCCCTAGACAGCGGCTATCATGGATAATAAAATCAGTAACCTTAGACCCAAATCTGACTTCGCCGCCATGATCTAGGATAGTCTGACGGATATTAGCGATTATGGCTGGTAGCTTATTAGATCCTATATGAGGATGAGCTGATATCCCTATATCCGCCTGAGCGCCATGATCGAGTAGAATCTTAAGCACTTTTCTTATCTTGCCCCTCTTGGTTGCTCTGGTGTATAACTTCCCATCTGAATAGGTACCAGCACCGCCTTCCCCAAAGCAATAGTTACTGTCTGGATTGACTTCTCCATCTTGCTGAATCGCTTTCAAGTCTCTACGCCTAGCTTGGACATCCTTCCCTCTGTCCAGAACAATGGGCCTCAATCCGACTTCTATACAATTCAGCGCAGCAAAATACCCAGCAGGCCCAGCACCTACTATGATGACTTCCTGACGACCTGCCGTCTGTAAATAAGCCATATCGAGCGCGTCTAATTCCGAGATCGGCGGCTTCTTCGTATCTACCAAAAACTTAAGTAGGTAGATTGGTTTGGCCTTCCTGGCATCTATAGATCGACGGATGAGTTTATAGAAGATTTTGGCGTCCTCATTGATTTTCAAGGCACTTCTGATCTTTTTACTGATGAACGCTTCATCATTCAACTTATCGGGGCTTACTTTAATCTCTATCTCGCGCGTCATAATAATAGGCTTAGTTTTTATCTATCAAATGTGAACATGAATCGTATTAATTATGCCCTTTATCACAAAATTGTACCTTTGCGAACGATTTTTTCCGAACCTCACTTGAGATAGATATAATAACCAAACCTAGTATAATTTAATGGATAAGACTCAAGGAATAGGCGCGATATTGTTGATGATGGTGCTCGTCGCTTATTACATCTTCACCGCGCCGACAGAAGCTGAGATAGCTAAGCAACAGTTCCTGCAGGATTCCATTAATAAGGCTAAGCTGCAAGAATCAGAGGTTCTTACTACGCCCATACCACGGGAACAGGTCATCGCGCCAACTGATTCGATTGCCGTGGCTAAGCTTAATACTCAGTATGGACCCTTCGGTTCTGCAATGACTGGTGAGGAACAAATCGTTAGCCTAGAGAATGATGATCTCGAGATTCACTTCTCATCTATAGGGGGGAAGATTACTAAAGCAGTACTCAAAAAGCATAAAAAGATTCTAGAAGATGAGGATCACGTCCAGAGTGAGATGCCACTGGTACTCATGGAAGACAAAAAGAATCGCTTCGAATATCTCATACCGACCTCTTCGTACGGGAACATCTCCACGGCTAAGTTGAACTTCATGCCTCAGCTCCAAGGTAAGACGCTGACCATGACCGCAGCATTAGATAATGGCGGCCAAATCGTACAGAAATATACCTTGGCTGAAGAAGGATATAATGTGGATCACGTCCTTAAGTTAGACGGTCTAGAATCACTTATCGATCCATCAAACAAGAAACTAAGGTTTACTTGGTATAATTACTTAGATCGGCTGGAACTCAATACGACCTTCGAACAGTACTATAGCACAATCTATTATAAAGAAAAGGACGAAGGGTCAGACTATTGCAATTGTCGAAGTGATGATCTCGAAGAAATCGATGATAATCAGATAGAATGGGTTTCGAATGTGAACCAATTCTTCAACACGTCTATCATACCTAAGAATAAGAAGTATGAGAACGCGAGATTCGAGACAGTCGTTCTAGAAAAAGATGCGCTAGACCTGAAGCTGCTCAAGACTGAACTGGATATCCCACTCGACTTGGTTGCTTCAGAATCCATAGAATCAAGTCTATATATAGGGCCTAACGAATTCGACAGATTGAGGACGTACAGTAATGAGTTAGAACAGATTATTCCATTTGGTAAATCAATCTTCGGTAGTATAAATCGCTGGGTAATCAGACCTGCTTTCAATTGGTTATCTAAATACATAGGTAGTAAAGGGATTGTGATTATCGTTTTGATATTTATTATCAAAATGATCTTGTACCCCTTGATGTATAAGATGCTACATTCGCAAGCAAAGATGGGCTTACTTAAGCCAGATCTGGCGCATCTCAAGGAGAAGTACAAAGACGACAGCCAGAAGATTCAGATGGAGACGATGAAGATCTACAAGGAATATGGCGTGAGTCCCTTAGGTGGTTGTATGCCTATGATTCTGCAGATGCCTATCTGGTATGCCCTCTTTAGGTTTTTTCCAGCCTCTATCACATTCAGACAAGAGCCATTTCTATGGGCAGCGGATTTATCGTCTTACGATGTCATCGCCAGATTACCCTTTGAGATACCTGCATTCGGTGCACATATCAGTTTATTTACCATTCTATGGGCTGTGTCGACAATCATCTATTCATTCTACAATATGCGGCATATGGATATGTCGGCTAATCCAGCTATGAAATACATCCAATATTTCATGCCGATAACTTTCCTATTCTTCTTTAATACATATGCGTCAGGACTGACTTGCTATATGTTTTTCAGTAATTTATTCAATATAGGACAGACTGTTCTTACTAAGAAATTTGTATTCAATGATGATAGGCTCAGAGCGGAACTCGATGCACATAAGAGCAAACCAAAGAAGAAAGGTGGCTTCCAAGCAAAACTAGAAGAGGCTATGGCCCAACAACAAAAATTGGCAAAACAAAAAGGTAATTTGCCTAAAAAGAAGAAAAAAAGATAGAAACTATATCCTTCTATACTTATCACATAAGGGTCTATCTTTGGTCCTATCGTGGATGATTCATATAAAATAGGTGTTTTAGGCTCTGGCTCTTTTGGGACTGCCATTGCCAAGATGCTTGGACAGAATGTCGAAGTGCTCTTATACACCCGTCGT
>CALEAC010000049.1 GCA_937944095.1 uncultured Saprospiraceae bacterium | reverse complement strand
ATTCCACTGTAGTAACATGGTAATTTGAAATACTTGACTTTTAACTGCATTTTTGACTAGAAGCAACATATGAGAACAGCAGTTTGGGTATTGAGTTTTTTCTTTTTCGGATTCAGTTTGTCTGCTCAGCATATCAATGGGCTAACTGTCGTCGCTGCCCCTCGACCATTTGTGACAGACCCCTATCCACGGATTGCGGACACAAAGGCCAATTGGGTATGCCTGGTGCCGTATGGCTTTACTCGACCGGGCGAAACCTCAGTTATCTATGATATGGAACGTCAATGGTGGGGTGAGAAAATCGAAGGGCTTATAGAAAACATCAAACTGGCAAAAAAAGCAGGCTTCCAAGTATTCTTAAAGCCACAAATTTATTTTCCTGGCTCATGGCCTGGCGATCATGACCTGGACAGTGCAGGGTGGTCTCAATGGGAAGAGAATTATACCACTTTCATCATGGCCTATCTAGAGGTGGCTATAGAATATGATGTAGATATGTTCTGCATAGGGACAGAATTTAAAATTTCTGTAGCAGAAAGAAGTACCTACTGGAAGGAGCTCATAGAAAAGGCTCGTTGTCTCTATGCTGGAAAAATTACTTATTCCTCCAATTGGGACAATTACCAAAAAGTGCCCTTCTGGGAGGCCCTAGACTATATTGGAATTAGTAGTTATTTCCCGCTCGTAGAGAAAGATAATCCGACACCCAGACAACTCAAAAAAGCTTGGGGGCCAATTATTAAAGAACTCAATAAATTTTCTGCCTCCAAGCAAAAAAAGATCTTATTCTCTGAATACGGTTATCTATCCGTCGACGGTTGTACTGGCAAGACTTGGGAGCTAGAGAATAAGGTAAAGCAACTGCCCATCAATGAGCTCGCGCAGGCGACTGCCTTCAACGCACTCTATGAAAATCTATGGAATGAGGCCTTTTGGGCTGGTGGCTTTATCTGGAAATGGTTTCCAAATGGCCAGGGTCACGAGGGCTATGTAGACAGAGATTATACACCACAAGACAAAGAAGCTGAACACGTTCTGACCAAATGGTTCGGCAAAGAACATTGACCTATGCACATCTACAAAACTGTCCGGGGACTCCAGAACAGGCTGGACCAACTCAAGAAAGAAGGTAAAACAATTGGCTTTGTACCAACTATGGGCGCCCTACATCAAGGCCATATGTCCCTAGTCAATTCAGCAAATGAAAAAGCGGACATCACCGTCGTCAGTATCTTCGTGAATCCGACCCAATTCAATGAAAAGTCGGATCTAGACAAATATCCTCGGACTCTAGAGAAAGATGCGGCACTACTTAAATCCAACCATTGTGATATCATATTCGCCCCAAGCGAAACACAGATCTATCCGAAAGATGGATTACCAAAAGTAGGCCTAGACATCACGCATCTTATCCAATCTATGGAAGGCCCCAACCGCCCTGGTCACTTCGAAGGTGTCGTCCAGGTCGTCCATAGGTTACTGAGCATCGTCGGACCTGACTACTTATTCATGGGCCAGAAAGACTTTCAGCAATTCACAATTATTGGCCATATGCTGAAGAAGCTCAAGCTGAAAACCAAGCTGATTGTCTGTGAGATTATAAGAGAAAAAGACGGACTTGCTATGAGCTCTAGGAATGTCAGATTAACCCCAGCAATCAGAAAAAAGTGTAGCCTACTCTACGAAACACTGACCTGGTGTAAGGCCAATCTAAATAAATACAGCATCAAGACTCTAGAGAAAAAGGCCTTGGAAAAACTCAGCCAAAAACCATTTAAAACAGAATATTACAAAATAGTCGATGGATATGACCTGATGCCCATATCAGATATCAGTAATCACAAATATATCGTTGCATGTACTGCAGTGTGGGCTGGCAAAGTCAGGCTAATCGACAATATGATCCTAAAGAATGTTTCAAGTAATAAGAAGTAGACTCTCAGAGTTACATTTTATATAAATTTGTGACATGTTATTACAGATACACAAATCCAAGATTCACAGAGCTACGATTACTCAGGCGAACCTTAATTACGTCGGCTCGATTACTATCGATAAAGATTTATTAGTAGCTTCTAATATCCTTCCCGGAGAGCGGGTCCAAATCGTTAACAATAATAACGGTGAGAGACTAGAAACTTATGTCATAGAGGGTGAGGCTGGCTCAGGTGTCATCTGCCTTAATGGTGCAGCTGCTAGAAAGTGTGAGGTCGGAGATATCGTGATCATCATTTCTTATGGCTGGATGACGCCAGAAGAAGCAAAAACCTATAAAGCAATAACTGTATTCCCTAATGACAAGAATGAATTAGTCTAGGGGTTTTGAAGATTACGGCCTCCTCAATACTCAAGTTTGTTATTTTTTTAGGTCTGGGCCTATTAATATTCTATTTTCTATACAAGAATTTCGAATCGAGTTATCTCGAGGAATGTGCTAAACAAAACATTCCTGAAAGTGAGTGCTCACTTATCGATAAGATCTTAGAAGACTTCAGGTCAGTCAAGATTGTTTGGCTGATTGTCATCGTCTTGATATACATGCTTAGTAATATATTCAGAGCTAAGAGATGGATGCAATTACTAGAACCAATTGGTTACAAACCGAGGTTAATCAATGTCGTCGGATCTCTCATGATTGGTTACTTCACTAATCTCGCTTTCCCTAGAATCGGAGAAATCATCAAGACCGGCACACTTTCGAAATATGAAGATATCCCCTTCGAGCAGAACATGGGTACTGTGGTTGTCGATCGGATACTAGATGTAATCTGTCTTCTAGGCGTTATCTCACTTGCGCTGCTCTTATCGATAGATACTTTCAGCGCTTATTTTAAGGAAAACTTTGTGGCGCCATCGCAGTTGACGATCACCATCTTAGCAGTTATAGGGCTGTTAGGGCTAGTGGCACTTTATTTTATAAATAAGGCGTTCCAAAATAATCAGTCTACCAATCCACTCTTCAAAAAGGTCCAGAAAGCCTTTCTCGGATTCAAGGATGGCCTGACCTCTTTGAAAAATGTCAAAAATCTTCCGTTGCTCATATTCTATAGTTTGGGCATTTGGTTCTGTTATTATCTCATGACCTATTTGTGTTTTTGGTCATTTGCACCTGTTGCTCACTTAGGTCCACTAGCAGGTCTTATCGTATTCGTATTTGGTACCCTCGGTATGGTCTTCCCTTCTCCAGGTGGTATGGGCAGCTATCATTTACTGATCACACAAGGACTGATGATGCACGGTATAGATGGTACTGATGCTTTCTCTTTTTCTAACATCATTTTTTTTACTATCAATATTTTTGGGAATATCATATTCGGCTTACTATTCTTTCTGATCTTACCTTTCTACAATAGAGGTCATGAAAAATCGTAAGCTTATAAGTCATGAAAGTCTCGACTCTACAGTCAAACAACTGCGATCAGCCTCAGCCAAACTTGTATTCACCAATGGCTGTTTCGATATATTACATCCAGGCCATATAGCCTACTTAACAGCAGCACGAGGCCTCGGCGACTTCCTAATAGTTGGACTTAATTCAGATACATCGATAGCAAGACTTAAGGGTTCTGATAGACCAATCAATAAACTAGATGACCGTATCAGCATGCTTACAGCCCTAGAGAGCATCAACTATATCGTCACTTTCGATGAGGATACCCCAGTAGCGCTGATACATCAGATTAGCCCTGATATCTTAGTCAAAGGTGGAGACTACCAAACAGAGCAAATCGTCGGCTATAAGCATGTCAAGTCTTATGGTGGTGAAGTCCTTACCGTCCCACTTCTCGAAGGATATTCTACGACTGCATACATCACTAAGATCAAAGCCCTATAAAAAACACTCTATGAAAGTCCATGAAGTCATCGACTACCTGCACAGTCTAGCACCTAATGAGTACCAAGAAGAATACGACAATAGTGGCCTTCTCGTAGGCTCTTATAGTGATCTTATTTCTGGTGTATTGGTGAGTCTAGATGTCACTGAGGCTGTCTTAGAAGAAGCTCAATCATTAGGCTGCAATCTCATTATTAGCCATCACCCAATCATCTTTTCAGGTCTGAAGAGACTTACAGGGTCTAATTATGTGCAACGTATTGTACAAAAAGCTATCAAGTCAGACATGAACCTATTTGCTATTCACACTAATCTGGATAATGTCTACACGCATGGTGTCAATACTAATATTGCCAAGTTATTAGGCCTCACACAGGTTGAGATTCTTAGGCCCAAAGCGAATATGACAGACCGAGTAGGAGCTGGTGTCGTAGGCCACATAACTGCGACTTCGGAACGAGAATTCTTACAGCTCCTGAAAGAAAAGATGCAAGTCTCATGCATAAAACACACTGACCTTAGGGGTCAGGACATCTCCAAGGTCGCCATCTGCGGTGGTTCTGGCCAATTTTTGCTACAAGACGCCATAGCCCAACAGGCTGATATCTATATCTCCTCAGATTTCAAGTATCATGAATACTTTGATGCAGATGGGCAAATCATAATCGCCGACATAGGGCACTACGAAAGCGAACAGTTCACCACTCATATGTTGTGTGAAATTTTAACGGAGAAATTTAGTAACTTTGCAGCCCATTATTCGAAAGTGAATACAAATCCAGTTCACTATTTGTTCTAATAAATTCAATAAGGTAGTATGGCTAAGAAAACTGTAAACGAATCTATAGAGGATAAACTGAGAAACTTATTCGCCCTTCAGACCATCGATTCCAAAATAGATCAGATTAAGATTCTCAAAGGTGCACTGCCAATAGAGGTCAGTGATCTAGAAGATGAGCTTACTGGACTAAACACCAGAGTCAATAAGCTCAATGAGCAGATAGAAGCTATTGATGATAGAATCAATAAGCATAAAGAGAATATTACAACTGCAGAGACCCTCAGTGAACGATATAATAAGCAACTCGACGACGTCAAGAACAATCGAGAGTTCGAAGCACTCCAGAAGGAGATAGAGCTACAATCTCTAGAAGTACAGCTATCTGAAAAGAGAATCAGAGAAGCGACCGAAGAAAAAAGCAAAAAAGCTGAAATGCTTGTTGGTACACAAGAAAAGGTAGCTCTTAAGAACTCTGACCTAACAGAAAAGAAAGAGGAGCTAGAAAGCATCATCGAAAAGACAGAAAAGGAGGAAAAAACCCTCACTAATAAGTCTAACAAACAACGTAATAAGATCGAAGAGAGATTGCTCAAAGCATATTCTAAGGCAAGGAATGCATACAGAAACGGCTTAGCTGTCGTTACGTATATGAGAGGATCATGTGGTGGCTGTTTTAACAGAATCCCGCCTCAGATGCAGATTGAAATCGGCATGAGAAAAGAAATACTTGCTTGTGAGCATTGCGGTCGAATACTTGTAGATCATGAGATTGCAGGTATCAAGCCAGAAGTCGTCGCATAAACCAAATCAATATACTTTGATAAAAGGTCCAGGTTTATAGCTTGGGCCTTTTTTTGTGGCTGCAAGCAGCAGTCATTATAGCTATCTTTGGACACCTATATGAGATTTGCTTTTGCCCTTGGATACATGTTATATTTCTTCTTATCACCTCTCAGTGTAAGCAGCCAGTATTACTTCAGATATACAGAAGATAGTAGGTATATCTATACTCAGATTCTCAATCTAGAGCTAGATTATGCACAGCAACTTATAGAAAAATACCAAACTGACCACCCCAATGACTTGTCCTACATCCATCTAGCCAGCTATATAGATTTTTTCACTCTATTTATCTCAGAAGACGA
>CALEAC010000048.1 GCA_937944095.1 uncultured Saprospiraceae bacterium | reverse complement strand
GGGACTAGTGACTTTTCGATACCTGGTATTAGTTCAAATAGAGCTTACCCTTGTCCACAGATGGCGGTCGATATGTCTGGAACAGATACAGATGGTACTTTATATGTGTCATTTACAGCCTTTGGCCTTCCGACAGACACTATAGCATCTACATCAGCTAGTGTATACTATCTAAGCACTAGTGATGGTGGCTTAAGCTGGTCAGAGCCTCAGCGCTTCTCCGAACTCACTGATCCAGAAGCGTATCAGTTCTATAATTCTCTAGCTGTCACAGAAGCTGGGGAATTGGTTGGTGGCTGGTATGATAGGCGAACAGATTCTGTAGGTATGAAGACGAATTATTATCTAAGACAAACAGATAATGATGGTATATCTCAAGAATTTTCTGTCAGTTCCTTATCGACTGACTTTAGTACCATAGGGCAGCTTAATAATGATTTTGGTATCGGAGAATATAATGAGATTCTAACAGTTGGAGAATATACAATCCCATTCTGGTCAGACGGAAGAACTGCTGATGGTAGACTTGCAGTCTATGCTTATTTCTATAACAAAAATGGAGTCTCAGTCGAAGAAAAAGCGGTTCCATTATTCCAAGACCTAGTTATAACTGGCCTTGCGCCTAATCCAGCCTCAGGTCACTTTACCTTGGACTTCGAACTACAGCGTGGCTCCACTATTCAACTAAGTCTCTATAATGTACAGGGGCAGAGTGTGCTAACAGAAGCACATAGGGATTACGCTTCAGGAGTACATCGATTGACTATCGATTCATCTGACTTATCAGCTGGGACATATCTCCTACAAATTAATACAGCACATAGTTATACGACAAGGAAAGTGATTATAAAGTAGGTCATATAGCCAGTGTAAGTTCTTACTTTCAATTATAACTAGGCTATCTTGGAAAAGTCGAGTTAGATAATCAATTCTTAAAAGAAACCAATGAAAAGCTTACAGTTCCCAATTAACTTTAAATTTAAAGTTACCTCACTTTCAAATGATTTTTCTGCTACAGATGCCTATGGGAATGTGATAGCCTATGTGAGGCAAAAGATGTTTAAGCTTAAGGAGGATATTTCAATATACTCTGATGAGAGTAAGTCCAAAGAAATCTATAAAATCAAAGCGGATAGGTGGCTCGATTTCTCAGCTGCCTATAGTTTGTTAGATGAGAATGGGAGTGAAATAGGTAAAATAGTCCGTCAAGGCTGGCGATCTATCTGGAAGACAAACTATGAATTGATTGATCAGTTTGGAACTGCGCAGTATGTGATTAGAGAGGAAAATGCCTGGATAAAAGTTATGGATTCTATTCTAGGTCAAATTCCAATCTTAGGCATACTAACAGGATACTTTTTTAATCCATCTTATGTTGTTATGAATAAGAAGGAGGAAAATGTTGTGAGACTAAAGAAACAAGCATCATTTCTGGGAAGGAAATTCGATATAGCTAAGCTAGGCGTAATTGATAGTGATGACGAACACCGGATAGTACTTGGTCTAATGATGATGATTTTGCTGGAAAGAAGAAGAGGATAGCACGAATAGTTATAGTCAACTAGAATCTTGACAAATTAAATATTATATAGAGACCATGATCGAACAGCTTCCTGGGTGGATTAACCTTCTATTCATTGCTACTTGTTTAGGGACTATCTTCTTATTTTATTTGTCTAACGGTCAATCTATCTTGTTGACGATGCTAGTGACTTTTTGGACTGTTATTCATTCAGTATTAGCGTACACAGGTTTTTATCAGAACATGTCAGCGATGCCACCCAGATTTGCTCTCGTATTGGTGCCTGCTATTATTTTCCTAGTTTATAGTATGCTACCTAAGCAATTGCTGCGGATACATAAACATAGAGATATACGAATTAGTACCTTGTTGCATATCGTACGACTACCTGTGGAACTGTTGCTGTTTCAATTGTTTATACATAAGATGGTGCCTGAGCTGATGACTTTCAGCTGTAATTTTTAAGCAACCATTCTGGAAAGAAGGAAATAGCTCAGGGACAATTATGAGTCATGTTGGCCCCATCCAGGAGATGTATGACCATAGTAATTATGAGAATAACTTCTTTGTCTTGATGGGCTTTTTAAATGGAACCTATTATGCACTGTCTAAGAAAGAACGTAGAGATCTTGTGCTTACACAACTCAAGAAATATTATGGTTCTATTGTAGATGAATACGATGGCTACTTCGAAGTCGTCTGGCGGAATGAGCCTTGCACTTATCAAGCTTATCAAAAGCATATCGTACCTCATCAGAATAACGGTCACCAACTATATCAGGCAGCTTATATGGATGGCAGACTTATAATTGCAGGTTCTGAGACTTCGACTCAGTTTCCTGGCTATATGGAAGGCGCAGTATCAAGTGCACTAAGCGTAACTGACTTAATTATTAGCTAAGACGCAGCATTAGGACTCGACTATCCTGTTATGCAGAGACATTTGTTTAAGTTAGTTAGTAGTCTTAGTTCTATATACTTTATTTTTAATAAGGCTAGAATATTACCTACTGATGAAAGTTATTCAATCACTAAACAACTGAGCTATGAAAGGATTATGGATGTTTTTTATTGTGTTGTTAGGAAGTACAGAAGTACACACGCAGATAGATAAGCCTATCTGGGATATAGGTACTAAATGGACCTACGAATTCAAGCCAGAATATTCTGTCACCTCTTTTGTTATAAATGAAATAGTAGATACGGTTAGGATAGACGGTCTTAAGTTATATGTCGTAGATAGTTATCCTGAATATACTGGTATCAGATATTTCTACTATGAAGATGATAAAGTCTACAACTATAATGAAGTAACTAAACTCATGCAGTTACTTTATGATTTCTCAAACGAGGAGAGCTATAATGTAAATTATAAACCACCCTGTGATCCTTCGTTTGATGAAACTGTAGCGCCTTATAAAACTTATACAATCTTAGTAGATAGTATTATTGATTTTGAATTGCCCGATGGGACAGAGGGATTAGTACAATATGTTTCTTCTATAGATACGGTTATTGATATTTACGATAGCCTTTTGATAGTAGAATCAGAAATTAAAATTATTTCTGGAGTTGGCTTTGCCAAGGGCTATTTGCATTACACTCATGATTGGGAATTTGGTTTATATAATTGCGATGAGTTAGGCAACTTTACAACAAATTTACGATGTTTCGAAAATGATTCTGTTAGTTATAACTTCGTCAATTATCCTTGTGATACGACTTGGATGTTAAGTAATACCAAACATTTAGAGCTTACGCCCCGCTTATCTGTTTATCCTAACCCAACAACGGATGTTGTTAATATCTCAAATGCAACTAAGGATTGTTATTTCGAAATCTATAATCTAGAAGGGATGTTGTTAGATTCAGGTCAGGTTCAGAGTAGTCGCATATATCTTAATCATAAGGGTGTTAATATTATCAGGCTAAGACAGGAAGAAAGGTGGTCGTATTTTAGAGTTGTTAATTTAGATTAGCAAATTAGTGTTCCCAATTTCGTTAGAGTTATATTGTATAGACTCTAACCTTTCTTTTCTTTACGCGTGCGTTATTAAGTTGTTCTGCCACAAGCTCTGCTTTGTTACGCGTCACTGCGACGAAGGCACATTCATCTTTTATTTCGATGATGCCTAATTCGTCTTTTTCTAATTCCGCTTGTTTCATAAATAGACCAGCGAGATCACCCTTGGATATCTTATCTTTTCTTCCTCCGGAAACGTATAGAGTTTTCATAACCGGCAGTGGTGGTATGTCGGCAGAAGAAAGTGTTTCTGAATCATGATCTGGAATAAAGTCTGGCAGTTCTTCTTCTGACCAGGATAGAATATAAATTGTTCCAGAGGTGTTCATCCTTGCCGTTCGTCCGTTTCTATGAATAAACTCCTCTGCTCTATGTGGCAGATGATAGTGGATGATGTAATCTATTTCAGGGATGTCCAGACCTCTTGCTGCTAGATCTGTCGCAATGATTACACGAGTAGAACTATTTCTGAACTTAAGGATAGTTCTTTCTCGGTCATGTTGCTCCATGCTGCCATGATAACTATCATGTGGAATCTCATACTCCTCTAGTTTTTCGCTAATTCTGGTGATGCTCTCTTTGTAATTGCAAAATACGATGCCTCTCTGGAGTCCAAGGTGACATAGAGCCTTGACCAGCGTTTCTAACTTGTCCTTATCTGGTGAGCTGAAGAGTTTGTAGTTCAATGCTGGCCTGCTGGTTGTTAGGAAATCCAGCTTGACCATAGATCGCGATCTGACAAATGGAGGGATAGAGACACCTGTCGTCGCAGAAGTCAATATGGTCTGCTTGCTATGGTCTAGTTGCTCATAGATATCTATCATATCATCTTCGAAACCGATCTCTAGTGATTTATCGAATTCATCGAGAACGAGCGTCTTGATACCTGCAGTAGAAAATGTTTCTCTCCTGAAGTGATCTGCTAATCGACCTGGTGTACCGATAAGTATAGCAGGTCGGTGCTTGAGGTTGATCTTGTCTTTGCTGAACATCTGACCGCCATATACAGCATTAATCTTATAACCAGATCCAATTTCACGAGCGACGTTTTCTATCTGAATGACCAGCTCTCTTGCAGGGGCAATAATCAATGTTTGGATTTCTTTTTTGTCTGGATCTAGCTTAAGAATAATAGGGATAAGGAATGCGAGAGTCTTTCCTGTACCTGTAGGGGATAACAAGATGAGGTCTTCGCCGCGTGTGAGTCTTTCCATGCTCTGGACTTGCATCTTATTCAGCTCGTCTATCTTAAGTTTACTGAGTATGCTGCTCAGGTCCCTGTTTTGGCTCATGTTATTATTTGATGGCAAAGGTACGTATAACATGCTCATTATATATTCTTGTATCTCAATATGAAATCTTATTTCATATTGATTTCATATTGGATGTATTATCATCAATGATTTAGAGAAATAAGCTAAATAATTTTAGATGCCTTATCTACTAGCTTCAGTGTCAAAGACCTAGTTCTACTCATGTTAGAATTCTATTAATTAGCATATTTGATAGTTTAAAAGAAGTTACAATAGCTCAATAGTAAGTGGGGTGTTTTTAATTAGAGCCGTGTGTGTAATACATCTAGCTAGCTTGAATTAACATGTTGTATAAGTTGATTACTTTTGAATGTTGATTTAAATGATCCTGATCCAAATAATGACAGCAGAACATAAGTTATACTTAACTATTGGCCAGGAACTGAAGGATTCCCTCGGGGGTCAACTTTTCGGTAAACCCTGTTTCAAAGTAGGTCGGAAGGCCTATATCTGCTTTTTTCAAAATGAGATGGTATTTAAGCTAAGCGGAGACGATCATGCAACTGCTCTGAACTTAGCTGGATCACAGTTATTCGATCCTTCTGGAAAGCAGCGACCTATGAAAGAATGGGTGCAGGTGCCGGGTACACATAGTAGCCAATGGTTGGCCTTAGCTAAGAGTGCACAGTCATATGTGAAAGGTCTGTAAACAGACATCAGTAATGGTTCTTATCTGAGTCATTCAACTTTCCATTCGGTAGGCTGTTTCTAGTTAGTCAGCCTAATAAATTTAAAATAATAAGCAATGTTCTGGAAGAAGAAACCCAAATTTCAAACCACACATATTACTGATAGCAGTTTCGAAGAACTGGTGACTCGAGCAGATATGCCTGTGTTGATCGATTTCTATGCCGACTGGTGTGGTCCATGCAAGGTGCTGGGTCCTATCATAGATGAGTTAGCCGAAGAGTATGATGGCAGAGCGCTCGTTGCCAAAGTCAACACAGAAACTAATCCTGCCCTGAGTAGCCACTTCAAAATTAAATCCATTCCAACTTTAATGGTATTCAATAAGGGCCATATGCAGGAGCAATTCCATGGCCTTATACCTAAGCCTAACCTAGAAGAGATTCTAGATGAATATCTGGCTGGGACTGATGAGAAAGGTCGTTTGGCATCAGATCAGACAGAAGAAGAATAGCGCTCTAGCTATCAACTTATAGTGGGCTGCATAAATTGCTACCAGTTAGTAGATGATAAGTGATTGTTCTTGTCTATTAACAGGAATTAATGAGGTAGCCTAGCTCTTACAAGACCATAGGCGTAAGTTCCGAGAATAGCACTCCCTATGACGACGAGGAATACAGAGTAGCCGTTACCAAGTAGTGTAAACATGGGTCCAGGACAGGCACCTGATAAGGCCCAGCCAAGTCCGAAGATAATGCCTCCATATAGATAGCGAGCGACACTCATGTTCTTGTCAGAGAATTGGATCTGTGTCCCCTCTAGTGATTTCAATTTGTATCGCTTAATCAGTTGTACTATTATGACACCGACGATTAGAGCGGATCCTATTATACCATACATGTGAAAGGACTGAAATCTGAACATTTCTTGTATGCGATACCAAGAGATGGCTTCTGATTTGGTCATGATAATCCCAAATAGGATTCCTATAATTAAGTACTTAATATTTTTCATAACTCTATGCACTAAAGATTAAGGGAAATAAAAGAAAGGTCATAATAAGTCCTCCGATGAAAAAGCCAATGACGGCGATTAGGGAGGGTAGTTGTAGATTAGAAAGACCACTAATCGCATGACCAGAAGTGCAGCCACCTGCCCATCGTGCGCCGAAGCCGACCATGAATCCACCAACGATTAAGACGAGAATCCCTCTGACTGTTGTTAGGCTATGCCAGTTAAACAATTCTTCAGGGGCCATTGCTCCTGAGAAGGGGATGCCTAGAGCTGCTAGGTCTGTGATTGTAGCTTCACTAAGATTCAAGCCCACCTTACTGCTTAGATAAGTGTGAGCGATGACCCCGCCAATTATAGCACCTACAATAAAGAGCAAGTTCCATGTCTGATCTTTCCATTTGTAATTAAAAAAGGCGACTTGCTTGCCTGCACCACCTATAGCACAAATGGTTCTCAGATTACTGCTGACGCCAAAGTTGCCGCCCGCCCATAAAAGTAGAAACATAATCATTGCTATTAGCGGACCTGAGATATACCAGGGCCAAGACTGTGAGAGGGTTTCTATCATGATGATTTTCTTTTGATGATGGTCCAGTTGAAATTTTGTTGACCACCACTTGGTGTAGAATGCAGTGCTTCGAATGCTTCTATTATTTCAAATTCCGGGGCAAAAGTTTTAGCGATACTAGCTCGATCTTGTTGGCTTACAACTAGGCCACTGCATTTGATTGGATCATTGTTTTTAGAAAAGCCGGCGATGATCGCAATACCTGATGGTTCTAAGGTTTTAGTCAGCACTTCTTTGTATCTAGCTTGTTCACTTGGATCTGTGATAAAGTGATAGACGGCTCTGTCATGCCAGAGTTGATATCGCTTCTTGGATTCGAAATCTAAAATATTGCTGTTGATCCAATTGATTAGATCAGCAGACTTTCCTAATCTCTTTCGGCTTTGTTCTATAGCATACGTAGAAATATCTAACAAGGCTATATCCTTATATTCTAGTTTGAGTAAGTGATCAGGCAGTTTGCTATCTCCACCACCTATGTCTATGATGGCAGCTGTTTTTATAGGTGCATACTTGTCTATAAGATTGATACTGGTTTTGGGTATATCCTGAAACCAACTTACCTGGGAGGTGTCTTTATTCTGGAATAGGTTATCCCAGTGTGCTTTGTATTGATCTTGATTCATGTTTATGATGTTAAGGTAGAAGGACAGATGTATTCAGATTTGGGTATCTCAGTCTCATCGATGGCCTTATAACCACCTGTGACATTTATGACTTGATGATAACCTCTTGATTTTAAGATCGAAGCCGCAATCATAGAACGATACCCTCCAGCACAATGTAGATAGAATGAATCCTTTTTTGGAAAGCTAGACAGAAGTTCGTTAATCTGGCTTAGTGGGATATTTGATGAATCTAAAATGTGTGATGATTGATGTTCTCCTGTCTTCCTGACATCGAATATGGTTGCTTTGATACTATCATAGTTTTTAGCTAAATCGAGAGCTGAGGTCGAATTCACAGTGTCGATCTCCTTCCCAGCTTCTTCCCATGCATCTATACCTCCAGATAGATACCCCATTGTTCTGTCAAAACCCACACGTGATAACCGTGTGACAGCTTCTTCTTCACGACCTTCTTCTGCAATAAGTATAATCGGTAGTTGTGTATCCACCAGCAGCTGACCGACCCACGGTGCAAAATCACCATCCAGACCAATAAATATACTGTTAGGTATATGTGCTGTTGCGAAGTCAAATGGTGTTCTGACATCAAGCATTACTGCTCCCAGCTCATTTGCTATTGTTTCGAATACCATAGGGCTGAGTGGTTCTAGGCCTTTGGACATCACTTTGTCTAAGTTGTCATAACCTTCTTTATTGAGTTTGACATTTAGTGGGAAGTAGCCTGGTGGTGGCGCGAGATCCGTTATGAGTTCCTTGATGAAATCCGCTTTGGTCAGATCAGTTTGTAGTGCATAATTCACTTTTTTCTGATTGCCCAGGGTGTCTATCGTTTCCTTCATCATATTCTTCCCACAGGCCGAACCAGCACCATGGGCAGGGTACACGATAACGTGATCAGGTAGAGGCATAATTTTATTTCTCAGACTATCATAGGCGTAGCCAGCAAGGTCTTCTGTAGATAGACCATCAGTTTTCTGGGCCAGATCTGGTCTGCCGACATCTCCTAGGAATAAAGTGTCACCAGTAAAGATGGCATGTTCTCGACCCGCTTCATCTAATAGTAGGTAAGTCGTGCTTTCCATAGTGTGGCCTGGTGTATGTAAGACCTTGATAGTCAATTTGCCTAGTTTAAATGTTTCTTCATCTTTGGCGATGTATGCTTCAAAACTTGGATCAGCCTGAGGGCCATAGATAATCGGAGCACCCGTTTTTTCTGCTAAGGTCACATGTCCACTGACAAAGTCAGCATGGAAATGCGTCTCAAAAACATACTTAATCTTGGCGTTGTCTATTGCCGCCTTCTTAATATATGTCTCGACATCTCTTAGTGGATCTATGATGGCAGCTTCACCATCACTGACTAGATAGTAAGCACCTTGTGCTAGACAACCAGTATATATTTGTTCTATTTTCATTGATATATTATTTAAGTAGTTAGATTAGTTATAACGAAGAACTCCATAATGAATATGAATACAGCCATGATAAGAATGAAGTAACCAAACCCTTTCTTAAGTCTCTTGCCATCTATAAAATTACTTAGGTAAGTACCTACGAATATGCCTGAGATAACAAGAGCGCTGATTAGAATTAGGAATTGCCAGTCTATCGGCATGGACCTAGCATCTCCTAAGAGAAATCCTGTCAGTGATTTCATGGCGATGATAATAAGTGAGGTACCGATGGCTTTTTTTATTTCTAGATCTGCTAGGACGACCAGAGCTGGGATAATCAAGAAACCGCCGCCTGCGCCGACTAATCCTGTGATGGCACCCACTGCGATACCTTCTGTGGCAATGAGTGGCAGATTGAATTTGGCTTTGGTCTTTACACCCTTGTGCGCCTTACTGGAAATCATAGAATAGGCAGCCAATAACATCAATAATGCAAATAGTCCTAACATGCCCATGCGCCGAGTTAGTTCTAGACCACCAATGGTGAATAGAACATCTGGGAGGATGGGAACCAAGAAATGTCTGATAGACCAAACACCAACGATGGCTGGTAAGCCAAAAGTGAAGGCCATTTTCCAATCAACATTCTGGTTCTTATGTTGTCTGAGGCCACCAACTAGTGCACCAGCACCAACAATAAACAGTGAATAGGCCGTTGCTACTTTTTCATCGAAAGCGAATAGATAGGCTAGCATCGGTACTGCTAGGATAGAGCCACCTCCACCTATAAGTCCTAGGGATATACCTATAATTATTGCCATTATGTATCCGAGCAGTTCCATTATTTTATTTATATAACATTTGTTAAAATGTTCAATTAAGTGATTAAATTTTTTTACTCGACCATGCACTTTTCCATGCAGTCAAATAGACTCAGAATCTGTCTGTCACTTATACTGTAGAAGACTTGTTTGCCGCGCTTTTCGGATTGTAAGATGCCATTATCCTTCAGCTTAGCGAGATGATGTGACATCATGCTGATCTCACAGGTCGCCCCTATACGCTCGCAGATAGTAGAAACGTCCAGTGGTTCTTCAGCTTCGAGTATCTCTAGTATTTCTAACTTGACCGGATGTGCAATCGTCTTAAATATTTTAGCGACAGCTTGCAATTTGGCGCTTGAGAAATTACGATTGGATACCTTCATGGTGCAAATATATGAACATTTTAATAAACATTCAAGTGTTGTTTGATTTTTTTGCCAGTAATTTTATAAATAGTGCAACGATTGAGCATAAAGGAGTATCATATAAATGACAAAACGATTGTCCGTATTGATACCAAGAACTGTCCACCATTTCCATTCTTTGCCTCTAACTCCCTGAAGGGAGAACTTCAGCCCGCGCCAAGGATGCCCCTTTAGGGGATTATGGGATGAGCAGAGCATTATCAGAACTTCTAGGTAAGATTAAGGATACTCAGAATGACAAATTATAAAGCATGAAACACATATTCCTTT
>CALEAC010000047.1 GCA_937944095.1 uncultured Saprospiraceae bacterium | reverse complement strand
TATACTGGTAAAACAACGGGATTCGTGGAACATGATTATGAGCTTTGTTTTTAACAGGACGGTACAGACCAGCAATATCCTCCAATTTCGATAATTGGACTTTAGGAATGGCCTTAGCCATTTTAGCTAAGTGCCTGAATGAAAACCGTTCATTAAAATCAAAAATAAAATTGTCATTCCGACTTCTATTAAAATTACCATTAGTTTATAACTCTTCACTATCCATTCCTAATTCTTCATTCCTAATTCTTCATTCTTAATGTAATAGCCAGATCGAAGGTCAATTCAAATGTTAGAACCTTATGAGTGGTCCTATTCTCTATAAATCTGTCACCCAGCATACATAAATCAGCCCTTGGATATGACTTGTAGTGCCTCTGTCGCTCAGTCGATATCTCCTGTAGTAGGGCTAGGCCAAGGTAGCGGCTTGATATCCTGTCTTATAAGTACAAACAATGAATCTTATGAAAACTCTAGTCAACATCTTCACAATCATACTTACGACAGCGACACTAGTAATGGCAACGACAACACCTGATGCGGCGGCAGTAGAATTTTCAGGAACAGATAACACTGAGTTATTTACTTCTGCGACTTTTGATTTGGAGAATGAGACTCTAGCATTTACAACAACGAGCGATATACAAACGATACAACTTTACTCTGCGGAGGGAGAGTTGACATTCACACTGCCTGTGAATAGTAACATCGTCAACATAAACAAGAACTTACTAGATAAGGGGACTTGCAAGTTAGGCTTTCAGTTCGAAGGTCAGACAGCAATAGACTTTATAGAAGTTCAGGTAAGATAGAATATTTAAGGGAACTCAGAGATGAGTTATAATCACGGAAGGATTAGTCACCTTTCCAACGAAAAAAAGCCTCAGCGTCATGTTGGGGCTTTTTTTAGTTTATAGTGTTGTTAGTTTCTTTCTCTCAGCTAATCTTGTAGAATAACCTGCTATTTAAAAAAAAACAGGCGTTCTATTAGTTTATTGGCCCATAGATTGATTTCACAAAAGGGCCATTCAGAAACTCAGCAGTATTCAATTGACTCTGATAGATAGGTCCTTTGTGGTCACCAGTAAGTAACATTCTAGCCGCTTCGCATAATGGCCCCGCTGTTGTTGTCTGGATAGCTCTTAGTTTCTCCTTACCGACCATCGATGGATAGATGTGCAGTGTTTGCTCCATCGCTCTTAGAGTGCCATGCTGGTCTTTTCCCTTGACAGAAGCAAATACGATAACCACATCATCCTCGACTGCTGGGATATTAGCCATCATCGTATTATGGAGGTGCTCGACCTTATCTTGTCCAGTTGGTGTCTTAGAGATGATGCCTTTAGCCCAGTCATAGTGACCTGGGAATCGGAGGGTTTTATAATTGAGGTTTTTGACCTTGCCTGCTAATGCTGATGGTAGATCTGCTGCGCCACCAGAAGTGAAATCATCTTCATAGAGCTTACCATCTAGGATGATCTTCTCCGTTCTAGACAGCGAAGGAATCAGCTTTGTCTCATAATCTTCGACGACAATCGCATCCTTGACATATTCGGTCGCGACACCGATTGGACTCCAAGTGTAAGCATAGAAATAGGGTGATCTCGCATTTTGGGATAAGGCACCGACCTTCATATCTAGAGAATCGACCTTATCCACGTTGTGTTCCGCAGTAAATTTCTGGAATAGGTGATGACCGAGGATGTTGATATATCCTGGCGCTAATCCAGTTTGTAGGACAAAACCGGTATTGGCTGTCTTAGCGATCTCATTGACTTGGTCCGTTTCTTTGACATATTCAGTGAGATTGGCGTAATGGCAGTTATTATCTTTTGCAAATTGAGCTAGGCGGGGTGCTTGGCTACCTGGTAGACAATCAAGAATAATGTCAGTCTTCGCTAGTAGAGCCTCTAATTCAGGACTAGAGCCAGATTCTGGAAAAGCAAAGGCATGACAAGCTGAGGTCTCTGATCCATTATTAACGAAGTCCATTGCAGATTCGGCAATAGCCAGCGATCGATCGCCTATGTATAGGTTACAGTCTAGTGCATCAGAGCTTGCTAGTATCAATCCAGTCGCTTGACCTATGCCACCACCACCAGCAATCATTATCGTATGTGTACTCATTATTTTTTGAATTAGAGCCCAAAAGTAATGATTGAGAGAGAGTAAGTTGGCCAATTACAGTTAATGTGCTAGTTAATGCTGTTTTAAACATATTATATAAATACATAATATGTAATTAACTATAAATCAAATTTAAATACATTACACTATTTCATCATATGAATATTTGATATAGATTTGCTCTGTTTTTATATCTCAAACCCGATTTTACGTACTCCCAATGGCGCGAAAGAATAAGCAGAAGTCTCAGAAGAGACCCGGTTTAAGTTTTAGACTTAATGATGAAAGAGTAACAAAGATACTAGGAGTGGTATGCATATTTCTAGGCATATACCTCACAATCGCCTTTGTTTCATACTTTTTCACTTGGCGATTCGATCAGGATAAGGTCCTTCATCTGTCTGGTGGTCTATTATTCAATGGAGAAGTAGGTGTCCAGAATTGGCTCGGCAGACTAGGGGCATATACCTCACATTTCTTCTTCTATTGGGGATTTGGACTCAGTTCGTTTTTATTTCCATTTCTATTATTCAGACTCGGTCTCGATCTGATTAGAAAAGCAAGCACAGCTTATTTTTTTCCACTTTTCCTACATACTTTCTTATTAATCAGCTTTCTATCTGTCGTGTTGGAGTTCTTCTTACAAAGTTCAGATTTCAGTTGGGGAGGTCTTATGGGCTATTCCATGTGTCATTACTTGATTTCCTTTGTCGGACAGGTCGGGGTGGTCTTATTACTAATACTATTATTATTTGCCGCAGTGATCTGGGTGATTAATCCGATGATACAAATCCAGGGTCTAGACCTAAGTGTGGCTGCGAGTAAAATAAACATACCGGGAATGGACGTGATTCGAGATTCATTCACGGGCATGTTCGAACCAGAAGGCAACGTGGCGACTGAGACTAAAAAGAAACAACCTAAAAGAAAAAAATTATTTGAAGATTATATAGAAGAGCAAGAGGGGGCCATGCCAAAAACCGATGTCAAGGAAAAAAGTACATCAAGTACAGATAATTATATCGATCTCGATGTACCTGCTTCCTTGACTCCTCAGCCTAAAGCACAACGTGCTCCCAAAGCACCTCATGAGGAAGCAAAACCTGATCTAGAATTAGAAGTCAGTGATATTCCAATAACTCCTCCTGTCGTCGAACCTGTCAAAAAAGGTCCGGACATGGATAGTACTAAGCTCTATGTCGAGGAAGAAAATCCGACGAACTTCGAGCCATATGACCCAACTAAGGAGTTATCTAAGTACAAATTTCCGACGATTGACATGCTCGAGGAGTATGCGGATCAGAAGACCAGCATCGATCGTGCTGAGCTGGAAGACAATAAGAACCAGATCATTAAGACCTTGCTTAACTATAAGATAGAAATAACTAAAATCAAGGCAACGATAGGGCCAACCGTTACACTATACGAAATCGTCCCAGCAGCCGGTATCAAGATCAGTAAGATCAAGAGTCTAGAAAACGATATCGCACTGAGTCTATCTGCACTAGGAATCAGAATCATAGCACCGATACCGGGCAAAGGCACTATTGGTATCGAAGTGCCTAATAAGAATAAGCAGATTGTTTCGTTCAAGGAGGTGGTCCGCTCAGAGAAATTCCAGAATGCAAAAATGGACCTCCCGATCGTCCTAGGTAAGACCATTTCTAATGAGGTCTTTGTGGCTGATCTAGCTAAGATGCCTCACCTACTCGTCGCAGGGGCAACGGGACAGGGAAAATCTGTCGGTATCAATACGATTCTGATGTCACTGCTATATAAGAAACACCCCTCTCAGGTCAAACTGGTCATGGTGGATCCGAAGAAAGTGGAGTTATTCCCATACTCTAGTCTCGACAAGCACTTCCTAGGCTTCTTGCCTAATGAAGAAGAGACCATTGTCACCGATACTAAGAAAGTAATTAATACGCTGAACTCCCTGACCATAGAGATGGATGACAGGTATGACCTACTTAAGAAAGGTAAGGCTAGAAATATCAAAGAATACAATAAAAAATTCATCTCTAGGAAACTGAATCCGAACAATGGCCACCGATTCCTGCCTTACATTGTGCTCGTCATAGATGAGTTCGCTGATCTGATTATGACTGCTGGCAAGGAGATAGAATTACCGATTGCGAGACTAGCACAACTTGCTAGGGCGATAGGTATACACTTAATCATAGCTACTCAGAGACCTTCTGTCAAGATTATTACTGGTATGATAAAAGCCAACTTCCCAGCGAGAATCTCATTCAAGGTGACCTCTCTGCAAGATTCTAGGACTATCCTAGACGCTAAAGGCGCAGAGCAGCTCATCGGAAAGGGCGATATGCTTCTATCTGTCGGCAGTGATATGGTGAGGTTGCAATGTGCATTCGTGGATACACCAGAAGTAGAGAGAGTGATCGATCACATAGGTGAGCAACAAGGGTTTGCAGAACCATTCCACCTACCCGAAATACCAGATGATAGTAATGATGGCGGTAGCTCTAGTCTCAAGTGGGCTGAGTTAGACCCTATGTTCGAGGAGGCAGCAAGAATGGTTGTGGGTTCTAATCATGGATCGACATCTATGCTACAACGTAAGCTACAGCTAGGCTATAATCGAGCTGGTCGAATTATGGATCA
>CALEAC010000046.1 GCA_937944095.1 uncultured Saprospiraceae bacterium | reverse complement strand
CATCTTTGAGGATGTTAATGGTATAGCTAGGGCCACAGACGCTCAGACTCCAGAATATGGTTTCCCTTCTTTCGGTAGTTTCAATGGAAATCAGAATGACGTCACCTTTCTAGAAGAGAAGCAGTTTCCACCATATGCACCTGGACAAAAAGCATTAAGGTATCCAGATGGTATCGGTCAGGTGCTACAAGCCGGTGCGGACTTAGCTGTGCAGATACATTATGCACCTATCCCAAATGATGAATGGGATCAGAGTAAAATAAATATCTTTTTTGCTGATGAAGATGAGCAAGTCGATCGGATTGTCGACCAAAATGTCTTCCTTCCAGATCGTCTGCCAGGAGGATTTTTGAATTTCTTTATACCTGCTGATCAGACTAAAGAGTTTATTGGTTCATGGAGATTAACTCAGGATCGCAGTCTCATAGGCTTATTTCCACATAGTCATCTGCTTGGACAAGAATGGGAAGCTTGGGTAGAGCACACTGATGGGTCGCGAACGAACCTAATAAGTATACCAGACTGGGATTTCAATTGGCAATCCCAATACTATTTCAATAAACTAATCAAGGCCGAGTCAGGGTCTAGAATCTTTGCCCGAGCAGTATATGATAACACAGCTAATAACTTAGATAATCCTAATTCGCCACCACAGTTAATAGCTTGGGGAGATAAGACAACTGATGAGATGTTTTATATGCCTTTCTTGTTTCTTCCATATGAGGAAGGTGATGAAGATATACGATTCGAAAATGGCAGTAACTCAGTTGCAGATCAGTCTACAAGCTCATCTAATGCCTATATGTCTGAAATTACGCCTAATCCAGTACAAGACAGAGTGTATTTGGATTTTTGGCTTCCGAGAGGGACGGTGCTAGATGTAGAGATTATTGATATTACTGGTCAGGTTATTCGTCATTTACGATCGGCAGAATTCTTCGATTCGGGATCAAATATGGTCGACTTCAAAACGAGTTCGCTGGCAACAGGAACCTATGTAGTCAATATCAGAGGAGGACGAATCAATTTGAGTCAAAAGTTTTCAAAGATCTAAGCTCGCCATGCTTATTTTTATATGCAGCTATTAATTGAATCAGTTCATCATAGCTTTTAATACCTGATCTGACGCCGTGTGATTTCAAGTAATTGTCATAAATGACATCTCTGAGTACTGGCATCAGATTCTTATATCTCGATATATGCTTTCTTATTTGATTTAGGTCATCTAAGAGCATCGACGGCAATTCATCCTGAATCGCAGTCCATTCTTCGGGAAAGTAATAGTTGTAATATTTAGAGAGATATCGCCAATAAGCTAGCTCTGCACTATATCGAATGAACTTATTGTTGCTCTGAATACAAGTCAGATAGGCTATGAAATTGCAAACACTTTCGTCAGTAAGCCCATAGCCATGTCCCATCTCATGGGCCAGCGTAAATGGAATTTGCTTATGGTAGAGGCCACCGTCGATATGACCTTCTATAGCATGAGGGATATATATCCCAGAGGTACGCAGCCGAAGTAAGAGACCAGCAGGTAATTTGCGAATTCTAACTCTTCCATACGTTGGTATACCCCACTCTTCTAGTATTTCTTCCTGTACGGGACGTATATAGCCTTCTAGTTGCGCCGTTCTGATAGAGTCGACCGTGGATTCACCAAAGCCCCTTAGCACCTCAGTTTGTGCTAGGAAGGCTTTTTGGATATAGATTGAGTCTAGTGTTACTCGATCCATTGCTAGCGTCTGATATATGGTAAGCTGGTTATAGTTGAAACCCCATAGTAGATAGAATAGATTGATGAGCCAGATAACAGTTGTGAGCAATGATAATAGCAAAGACCTAAACGAATGTGTCCCACCTTTGAGAAAGTACCAAAAGAATAATGGCGCTATATAATAAATTGATGGAAGGGGTATTAAGCCTAAGGTATGGTCGTAAATAACTCTAATAAGCTGAAATAAGCCCCCTAAGTAAAGCAAGTCATACAAATCAGCACTTTTGGAGAAGCAAATGTTCAGAAAAAGACATAATAACAAGACAGCTAATCCGACCCAAAACTTTTTAACTAGGACATTGTTACTTTTGCCGAAACTTATTTTCAACTGAAGGTGTTTTTAGTATTGAATTAAAGAATTAAAATTACGCATTATGGCATTTGAATTTACAGATAACAATTTCCAAGAGTCAGCTTTAGATTCTGATAAGTTGGTGGTTGTTGACTTTTGGGCTGAGTGGTGTGGACCATGCAGAATGGTCGGTCCTATCATAGATGATTTAGCTAAAGAATACGATGGTAAAGCCGTTATCGGAAAGGTAAACGTCGATCATCACTCGCAAATCTCTATGAAATATGGTGTACGTAGTATACCTACTATACTCCTCCTCAAAAACGGAGAAGTCGTCGACAAGCACGTAGGTGCAACTACGAAAGCAGTACTAGAAGAGAAGATGGCAGCTCATATGTAGCCCGCCACTCAAAATAAAGAAAGCTCCTATCGATGATTCGTTAGGAGCTTTTTTTTGTTTATATACCTCTAGTTTCCTTAAGGTATACGACTCAAAGCTTGACAACGTTTAATTAATTATCTTTGGACAATCACTAAATAAGGATCATTTGAGTTTTTTTGATGACTTTGACCTGAAACAACTCGAGAACCTCGAATTGCTAGCTAAGCAGGTCGTAGAAGGGTTTATTATCGGCTTACATAAGAGTCCATTTCATGGCTTCAGTGTTGAGTTTGCTGAGCATAGACTATATAACCCTGGCGAATCGACTAAGCAGATAGACTGGAATGTCTATGCTAGAACTGATAAGCTATTTGTCAAGAAATTCGAAGAGGAGACTAATCTCCGTGCTCAGATTGTCATAGATACCTCGTCTTCTATGTACTTCCCTAAGGAACGGGAAGGCAATATTCTCAATAAGCTACAGTATAGTGCGATTGCCGCTGCGTGTCTGATGAACCTGCTGAAGCGTCAGCGAGATGCCTTTGGGTTAAGCCTTTTCGATGAGGCGTTACATATACATACCAAAGCAAAATCTTCTACAACCCATTACAGGTTGTTGTTGACTTACCTCGATAAGCTGATTCAGGATGAGGTGGATAACAAAACCAGCTCTGTCACGGAGACACTGCATCGAATAGCCGACAATATCCATAAGCGATCATTAGTCCTCATATTCAGTGACATGTTCGATCGATCAGATGATAATGATGAACTCTTCGCAGCACTACAGCATCTCAAGTATAATAAACATGAAGTGGTCTTGTTTCATGTTACAGATAAGAAGTTAGAAGAAGCTTTTGAGTTTGAGAATAGACCACATGAGTTCATCGATATGGAGTCTGGAGAGCGAGTGAAGTTGCAGTCTAACCAAGTCAGAGCTTACTATCAGGAGAAGATGGGCGAATTCAAAGCCGCTCTGAAAATGAAGTGCCTTCAGTACAAAATAGATCTAATCGAAACGGATATCAGAGCAGGTTACAATGAAGTGTTACAGTCTTATTTAGTGAAAAGGAAAAAGATGAGAATCTAAAATAGGTATATCGATGTCAGTAGTATTATCCAAAATAAAATCAAGTCCGCCTCCCTCCTTAACTAAAAAGAAAATCAAAGCTCAGACTGAGAAAATGGCTGAGGAGATTGCTGAGTTAGTTAATAAGCTCTATGCTAATAAGAAACACAGTCTACTAATTGTCCTACAAGGGATGGACTCTAGTGGAAAAGATGGGGTGTGTAAAGCGGTCTTCAGGAAGACTCCGCCCACTATGGTTCATGCGCATTCATTCAAAAAGCCTTCAGACGAGGAATTTGCCCATGACTTCTTGTGGCGTGTACATAAACAAGCACCTGCTAAAGGTCAGGTTAAGATATTCGTTCGTTCCCATTATGAGGACATCCTTATCCAGCGTGTGCATAAGTGGATAGGTAAGAAACAAGTCGATAATAGGATCAAGGCGATTAATGCTTTTGAAACTTTATTAATGGAAGACAATGACACGATTGTCATCAAGTTCTATCTGCATCTTAGCAAACAACGTCAGAAAGAAAAGCTGCAGGAGCGGATTGATATTCCCGAAAAGAACTATAAGCATAATGATGGTGACTGGGAAGAGCGAAAGCACTGGACAAAGTATATGAATGCCTATCAGGATGCCATCAATCGTTCTGAGGTGCCATGGCATATTGTGCCATCCGATTCCAGATGGTATAGAAATTATGTCGTCGCTAAAGAAGTACTTAAGCAGCTCAAGGCTCTAAAGGAAGCTTACCCGGTGTTCGCTGAAAAACCACAACTAGATAACAATGGCTGAGACTAGAATGCGTGTCGATAGATGGCTATGGGCAGTACGTATATTCAAGTCGAGGACGAAAGCGACTGCAGCCTGTAAGAGCAGTAGAATAAGGTGCAATGAGAAAGTGCTGAAACCCTCCACCTTAATCACCGTTGGTGATAAGCTAGAAATACGTAAAGATGGATTCATTATGGAATTCATGATTAATGCCTTGATTCCGAAAAGAGTATCTGCAGCTCTAGCGCAACCTTGCTATGATAACCTAACACCTGAGGCGGAGATGAATAAATTCAAAGATTGGTTTATCGGGAAGGCACCAGCAGAGCGTAGAGAAAGAGGTGCTGGTAGACCTACCAAAAGAGAGCGAAGAAATTTAGAAGACTTCAAAGATGAAGTATATATGGACGAGTGGTTCGATTCAGATAGTGAATAATGCTATACTGTCACTCACAGGGCCATTGCCAATCATTGATTGGAGCGCCAGTTCCTGATAAGCTATAATGCCACCATTCACTGGTGATAGATCGGAATCCATTTCTTTCCATAGCTGCTCTTAGAATCTTTCTATTCGCTTGTACACTAAGAGATACGTCCAGATTATCTCTATGTGCTTCGGGACCGAAGTGGTCGTAGTCGGTTCCCATATCTATTTCTACGTTATCCTTGTCGACTAGCGTCATGTCTATGGCAACACCCCTATTATGCATCGATCCTTTGTCTGGATGCGCGACATAAATTTCACTTGGGTACGCGTCCCATAGCGCTTTCTGAACAGAATGTGGTCTATAACAGTCAAACAGCTTGATGCGGTAATCATATTGTTTTGCGAGCTCATGTTGAGCTAATTCTAGTTTTTCTGCAAAGGCAGCTGTCACAAAACAACGACCGCAAGTATACTGGGATTGACCTGTGAAGTTATCGGTCGTAGCATATCGGAGATCTAGGATATATCCCATCTCTGCATTGAGTTCTACCCAGGGATATGGGATTGTCGATAGCTCCATCGCTCGGACACTTTGAGTTGGTATTGGTGACAGGCTATCATTTAGGTGTGACGGCGGCTTGCTCGAGGTCTTTTTGGTGTGATCAGGCTGACAAGCACCAAATATAACTAAGAACCCTACCAGTACTACAAATCCGAAAGTATAGTTCTTAGCTAACAAAAGCAGGTGCTACTCTCATCTCTTTGCTATCAGCCTCATACTTGTAGAAACCTTCCATGCTCTTCCTCCCAAGTTTATTCGCAGTGACCATATTGACTAAGAGTGGACATGGCGCATATTTAGGATTACCGAATCCATCGTGTAAGACATGCAGAATAGATAGACAGACATCTAGACCAATAAAATCAGCCAATTGGAGAGGGCCCATCGGATGCGCCATACCTAATTTCATGACTGTATCTATTTCCTCGACGCCAGCTACACCTTCGAATAGTGTATAGATTGCTTCGTTAATCATCGGCATAAGAATCCTATTTGCTACAAATCCTGGATAATCATTAACTTTTACTGGGCTCTTACCTAGGGCTGTGCTCAGTTCTAATATGGCTGTAGTCGTTTCATCACTGGTCCCGTAGCCTTTGATCACTTCGACAAGTTTCATTACCGGCACTGGATTCATGAAGTGCATGCCTATGACCTTATCGGGTCGATTGGTTGCAGCTGCTATTTTAGTAATAGATATAGACGATGTATTACTTGCCAGTATGCAACCCTCAGGGGCATGTTCGTCTAGCGCTTTGAATATCTTCAATTTGATATCTAGCTTTTCAGATGCAGCTTCTATGACTAGATCTGCATCAGAAACAGCTTCTTCCATTTTAGTGTGCGTTTCTATATTACCTATAGTTTGTTGTTTGACCTCTTCTTTGATCTTTTCCTTAGCAACCATCCGCCACAGATTTTTATCTATAGTCTTAATCGCCTTAGCAAGTCTGTCATCAGATATGTCTACTAATTTGACCTTATGACCATGCATAGCAAAGACATGGGCTATTCCATTTCCCATCGTTCCTGCTCCTATTACTGCAATATTCTTCATACGGGTATTTAGTTTTAATTTTGGACGAAAATAGGGATTGTTATAGAGCTTTTCAGTTGAAAAGTGTCTACACTTTCCTTACTATGTCTATGATATGCAGTTAATTATCGAGAGCGGTGCTACAAAGTCTACTTGGATAGTATGCCAAGGTGGAAAAGTACTGGATCGTCAGGAATTGGCGGGTATTAATCCAACTTCTAACCCTTATAGTGTTCAGAATATCGCCTTATACAAACCATTGAGTGGTTATGAAGTAACCCAGGTGTTCTATTATGGTGCGGGTGTGTCTAGTAAAGCTGCTGTGACAATGATAAGTAAGCAACTTATTCGCTGGTACCCTACTGCTGCTATTGAGATCAACCACGACATACTGGCTGCATGTAGATCCGTATCTCATAAAGAAAAGTCAGTCGTCTCTATCTTAGGTACTGGTACGAATAGTGTCTTATACGATGGGCAGGCTATAGTCCGATCTCAACGTTCGTTAGGATACCTCTTTACAGATTTCGGGTCTGGATTCCATATAGGCAAATTGGTCGTCCGTGCTTACTACGAGCAAGAGATGTGTATATCTGATCGTAAGCGATTCGAAGAAGTGTATATGGATACAGCGCAAGATTTCTTAATGAATATCTATGGCAAAGAGAAACCTAATTATGAAGTCGCTAGTTATTGTCGGTTTCTTGATTCCTGTACGGGGACTCTAAGAGCAGCGATCTTAGCTACAGCCTTTAGGCAGTTTCTTGATCATCAGATTATCTCTAAAGTAGACACCAACGGACTCCCACTTAATTTTGTAGGTAGTGTCGCCTTTACCTTCGAGAATGAGCTAAGAGCAATGGCTAGTTCTTATGGTTTGGATATAAAGCATGTAGAGCAGGATGCAATTAGAGGACTCATATCATATCATAGCAATCAAAAATAAAATCTGACTTATGCTTTCAATAATTACGACGACAGTCTCTTCTAAGAGTGATGCTTTGCTCTTAGGTAAACAACTAATCGATGCCCATCTTGTGGCCTGTACTCACATTTCCGAAATTGTAAGCCAATATTATTGGAAAGATGAATTTCATGAAGAAAAGGAATACCAGGTCTCATTTAAAACATCTCAGGCGAAACGAGAACAAGCGATCAAGTCAATCAAAGCCAACCATCCATTTGAAGTGCCGATGATTATCTCTAATGAATTACAGGTAAATAATTCATACAAGGGCTGGATGGATCAGTATCTTCGCTAAGATGATAAGGCTGATTACAGTATTCTTTCTATTCGTATTTGTCGCAGATATATCAGGACAAGATAGGTTTGCCGATGTGATTCTGGATGCCTTCTATAGTGGTGCTAATCCGGAATTCAATGATTTCTATGGTAATAATGGCACAACTGATGGCTGCAAGTTGTCTATTGTATCTCCCAGAGTCTGCCTAGGGGACTCTGACTCGATTGTGTCTTTACCTATGGACAGTTACTTGACAATTGGCTTTACTGACAACCTGATATTTGATGCACCTGGTCAAGATGATCTCTTTGTAGAGGAGATCGGTGGTGGCCAAGAATTCGGAGAGCTATATGTCAGCCCAAATGGCATAGACTTTACCTATCTTGATATCCTGAATGGTGCTCAGGTCAATAGTTTTGATTTGGCTGATTATCCTTATGATGATTACATCAAGGCTGTCAAGATCGTTGGTACTGATTTTGGTGGGTGCACTCCGGGTCTTGATATTTCTCGAGTATATGGCATCGAAGGCGCTAATTGTCCCTGTAGTGCTGCCTTGATACCATTCCAAGAGGATGTGTGTGAGCAAGACTCTCTGCTCGACCTTTCGGTATTTGTTACAGATAGTTTAGCTGGCGAATGGGCTGGTCCCGGTGTAAGTAATAACGTACTACAACTGCTTGGTATAGCTGAGGCAATTGATATTTTCTTTGTGATTAATGTAGATCATCCCATTTGTCCTAGGGATAGTATAAGCTATCCTATCCAGCTTGCAGACTGTGATTGTAATGGAGTCATTGGAGGCAATTCTGTAATAGATGAGTGTGGTGTTTGTTTGGACCCTATTGATCCTGAATACAATTTATCTTGTATGGACTGCGCTGGTATACCTAACGGTAGCTCAGTCATAGATTCATGTGGCCTGTGCTTAGAGTCAACTAACCCAGCTTACAATATGTCTTGCAGAGATTGTTTCGGTGAGATAAATGGTCCTGGAGTTGTAGATCTCTGCGGTGATTGTCGATACCTTTCTGATCCAGAGATTAACTCAGCATGTCCAGAGCGACTCAGCTACTATCTTCCTAATGTCGTTTCTTTTAATCAAGAAAATCTGTCGTTTAGTATTCTCGCCAATGATGAAAGTATCGCTGTGGTCAAAGCATTCGAAATATATGATCGCTGGGGTAATCTGGTCTATAGTATATACGACCAATCACTGAGAGAGATTGATCGCTGGTGGGATGGCAGATATAAGGATAAGGGTGTCGTCACTGGAGTCTATAGTTATAGGTTATGTATGACTATACCAGAGCTAGGTGATGAGCAGAGTTATGGTACATTTACGGTTATCAATTAAAAGCACAAATGGAAGTTTATAGTATAGATACAGGTTATTTCAAGTTGGACGGTGGGGCGATGTATGGCGTCGTGCCTAAGAAGTTATGGAACAAACTCAATCCTTCTGACGAGAATAATTTATGTACTTGGGCTATGCGATGTTTATTGGTCAAGGATGGAGATCGTATTATCTTATTTGATACAGGTATGGGTGCCAAGCAAGATGAGAAATTCCAAGCTCATTTCGAGCCACATGGTGAGGGCTCATTAGTGGCAAGTGTCATAGATGCAGGGTTCCAACCAGCTGAGATTACAGATGTATTTCTCACTCATTTGCACTTTGATCATTGTGGAGGGGCACTATATAAGAATAAGGAAGGTGTGGTCTTACCGACTTTCCCGAGGGCTAGCTACTGGACGAACAAAGCGCATCTCGAAAGCGCATTGACACCGAATTTTAGAGAGAAAGCGTCTTTTCTGAAAGAAAACATAGTGCCCTTAGTCGAAGGGGGTTACATGAAATATTTGGACCCTGAGCCAGGTGTACATCTGACAGATAATATAGTTGTCGATTTCTATTACGGACATACGACAGCAATGATGGTCCCGACGATTACATTCCCTAGCGGAAAGAAGCTGATTTTTCCAGCTGACTTATTGCCTTCAGCTAGCCATACGAGGATGCCTTATGTCATGAGTTATGATATTAACCCCTTGGTGACGCTAAGTGAGAAGGAAACGTTCTATGAGAAAATACTTGATGAGCATACTTACTTATTCTTTGAGCATGACAAGGATCATGTCCTCGGCCAACTTATAAAGAATGAAAAGGGTCGGTATGCTATGAAGACTGGTATAGATGGATTGCTATCTGAGCTGGTTTAGTCAGAGTACCATCTCAGGAATCTCGCCTTCTATGATTAATCTGCCTGCTGTAGCGGCTTGGATTTCAGCTATACTAACCCCAGGTGCTCTCTCTAGGAGCTTAAATCCATCTTCTGTGATATCTAGAACTGCGAGATTAGTTACGACCTTCTTGACGCAATTGACGCCTGTAAGTGGTAATGTGCACTGTTCGAGTAGCTTAGATTGACCTTTTCTGTTAGTATGCATCATGGCGACTATGATGTTATCTGACGAAGCGACTAGGTCCATAGCGCCACCCATGCCTTTGACCATCTTGCCGGGTATCTTCCAATTAGCGATATCTCCTTGGTCTGATACCTCCATGGCACCGAGAACGGTTAGTTGTATATGCCGCCCTCTGATCATTGCAAAACTAACTGCTGAGTCAAAAATGGCTGCGCCTGGTAGAGCTGTAATTGTTTGTTTGCCAGCATTGATTAGATCTGCGTCCTCATCTCCTTCTAGAGGGAAAGGGCCCATGCCTAGGATACCATTCTCTGATTGGAAAACGACATTGAGTCCTAGAGGGACATAATTAGCGATTAATGTAGGAATGCCAATTCCAAGGTTGACATACCAGCCATCTTGAAGTTCTTGGGCGATTCGTTGTGCTATTCCAGTCTTATCCAGCATTTGTGTTCTGTTAGTTTGTAGTTTGATCAGTTTCTAGGAGTCACAGTGCGTTGTTCTATTCTCTTTTCATAAGCGACACCTTGGAAGATACGTTGGACAAAAACGCCAGGTAGGTGAATGAAGTTCGGGTCCAGCTGTCCTGGTTCTACGAGTTCTTCTACTTCCGCAATGGTGATTTTGCCTGCCATTGCCATAACTGGATTGAAATTTCGTGCAGTCCCTTTGAATACAAGATTACCATGCGGGTCTCCCTTCCAGGCTTTAACTATCGCGAAGTCTGCCGTCAAGGCATGCTCCAAAATGTGAGGTTTGCCATCAAAGACCCTGACTTCTTTACCGACTGCGACCTCAGTACCGTAGCCAGCAGGTGTATAGAAAGCAGGTATACCTGCACCACCAGCCTGGCAGCGTGCTGCAAGTGATCCTTGTGGAATCAAGTCGACTTCTAGTTCACCGCTAAGCATCTGCCTTTCGAATTCGTCATTCTCGCCGACATATGAGGAAATCATTTTCTTAATCTGCTTCTGTTGGAGTAATAGTCCGAGACCGAAATCATCAACTCCTGCGTTATTTGATATGCAGGTCAGCCCTTTGACACCTGATGCAACTAGGGCAGTAATACAATTCTCTGGTATGCCGCATAACCCAAAGCCACCCAGCATGAGTGTCATGTTATCTATTATTCCTTTTATGGCAACAGTCGCGTTCTCACAGGTTTTGTTCATAATGACAGTTAATAAGACAATTTAAGCAATTAGAAGCAAATGAATGTTCTGGGCTATCATCATCAGCAATAAAAAAAACCCTCCTTGGATATCCAAAGAGGGTTTTGGCGGAAGAGGAGGGATTCGAACCCCCGGTACGTTGCCGCACGCTGGTTTTCAAGACCAGTGCATTAAACCAGCTCTGCCACTCTTCCTTTAAAAATAAGAGGCACTCCTTTCAGAGCGCCTGCAAATCTATCATCTATTTAAATAAATAAAAAGCCCTTAAATGAAATAATCTAATCTTTCGAACTAGACCAGATTTTCTATGTCCCTAATAAGGATGCTTTTTCTCTTAAAGTATATTTGATTTTGTCTTTTTAAGTCATTGAGCACATAGGTCACTGTTTGACGTGATGTGCCAGTAAAATTAGCAATGTCTTGTTGTGTGAGGCTATGTTTAATTAGCATTTCCAGTCCAACTTGTCTGCCATTGGTCTTGGCATTATCCTTTAAGAAATCGATAATTCGCTCTCTAGCATCTTTGAAAACCAATGATTCGAAACGCTCTTCTAGATAGATTAATCGAGTGCCAAGCATCTTGATGAACTTTTCCGTTAAGGTCCAGTTTTCTTTCAGATAGGCCTTGAAATCCTTAGAACTGATTGCAAAGCAGAGCACATCCTTGTCTATAGACTTGGCTGTATTACTTCTCATGTTCTGCGAAGAAAGATATTCTATACCGAATAAAGCCTTGGGGTGTATAATCGTTTTTATGACCTCTCTACCCTCTCCTGACTTGCTAATTATCTTAATAATACCATTAATAAGTATAAACACATCTTCAGGATCATCACCGACTCTGTATATAATCTGATGTTTCGTATACTTCCTAATCACGGCAAGAGATGCCAGATCTAAGAGGTCTTCATGCGTTAAATCTTCAAATAACTTTACTTCAGATAGATACTGCGTTTTAGCATTTAATTCCATTTTCCCAATTCTTGTGTAAATCCTGATACCCAAAGTATAAACGAGTTATACCGCAGATAAGAACAATAAATTCGTTTCTGGATAGACAGAAAAAGGAGGATTGAAAAAAAAAGTAACTATAAACTACTGTATAGCTGTAGTTTCCGTATTAGAAGCAAAAGCCACAAAAATACCTTGACCACCTTCTATGTTAGTGTAGGTCGGTATCGGTGCATTAAATGGACCTTGCTGGGTCTCGGAATAGACTGTTAGAAAACGATGATAATTGTAGTAATCTTCGGTAACAGTTCTTAATTCCAGATTGATAGTTGAAAAAGAGGAAAGGTCTAAGGTTTTGGTACTTAGTAGAAGTTCGAATGTCGTACCATTTCCATTACTGTTCATATCAATAAGCATGCCATCGGTATGACTCAGAAGGTATATTTGCTCTTCACCAACGGCGATATCTTCTATATTTAGATTCTCACGACTTGGGTCGAGAGAGAGGTAAGGTGTTAAGTGGTAGTAAGTTCCTGTAGGAAGCTTAGCTAGGTCAACAGAAAGGGAAACTTGAGTTAAGTCATCTGTCCTATTAACTTGAGAGGCGTTAATCTTTCCTGAGATTGGGACGGTGCATTCTGCATATACATGACCCATTCCGACCGCACTGAAATCAGCACTGATTGATATATCATGACCTTCTTTGAACTGAAAGCTTTGGGAAATCCATACTTGCGTACTTTCTCTATTAACAAACCTGAGCCCGTTGTCTAATTGACCTGATACATGATTGGAGAGTGATACTTCGCCGTCGGTATCGTTAGGTATCAGAGGTAACTCATCGCCTCGATAAGTGGACGAAACAGTTAATTGAGCAAGTTGACCAACTTCTAGTTCTGCAAGTATCACCGTTTGATTATCAGTTTCTTCCGATAAAGGATTGTACGGTTCACTACAGCCTATGATTAATAAACTTAGGACGAGTATTATAAATTGTATAAGTTTCAATCTCAATGGTTCTAAAAGACCTAGTTTAGACTAATTAATAACCAGAATGTCACAACGTAAAAGTATATAATACCAGCCTGATTTGCCCTAAATAAGCCACATTTAACGCAAAAATGTCAGATTTTGGTCTTTGATAGGCTAGAAGCTTAGACTATAGCTAATCGAGGGCAATAACCTGAAGAGATAGAATTGTTCGTAACGGCTTACAAGGTCCGCTCCGACCACTTCGTCGACATAGAGTGGATTTATCTTTCCGTAGACATTATAGACGCCTAAAGTAAACCTAGATGAGCCCCAATGATACTTATTGTAGAAATTGAACCCGAGGTCCAGTCTGTGGTAAGCTGGTAATTCTGCATTATTGACCTCTGAGAAAATTCTTATTCTAGTTAAGTTGTTATCGTTGTCGATGTAATTATAACTCCGTCTATCTGGAATAGTGATTGGTGTGCCAGAACCATATTCCCAATTAGACGCGAATTCGACATTTTCGTTGAATTTATGAACGAGACTGAGGTTTAATACATGCCTTCTGTCATATCTGAATCTAATTCGTTCACCTCCTGCGATTTCATCATAAGTCCTGTAACTATGGGAGTAAGTATAAGCTAGGTCAAAAGTGGTCTTACCATGATGCTTTCTGAGGCTGAATTCTCCACCATAGGCTGTCCCAGTACCTATCGGCAGACTATCCTCCCAATCACTGAATTCTGATATCCTGAGAATCCCAGTACCATACCTAGTCACATTAGACATTCTTTTGTAGAAGAGCTCTAGACCTAGGCGGCTTCTTTTCTGAAAGTTAACAAACTGCCCTATCCCAAAATTCCAAGCGGTTTCTGGTCTCAAGACAGCAGTCGATGGCAGCCAGATGTCTGATGGCACGCCCAGCCCAGTGTTAGATAATGAATGAAGGAATTGCCCCATTCGACCAATAGAGAACTTAGTCACAAATTTTTCGGTTCCCAAATTTAGTAGAACTCGAGGTTGCGGAATCAAATAGGTCTTTCCTGCCTGTACAATCAACTGATTGAACCCAATATTGAGATTAGAATACTTACCTAGACGTATGTTGTCTTCTATAAAGACCTCTAATTCAGTCCCATAGATATTAAAGCTTTCTAGTTTGTCTTTGAGGATTTCCTGTGTGACTGGTTCCGTGTCCAGTGTTAGACTATCTGTTTCGTTAGCAAAAATGAATTGTGGTGCAAAATCATGGAATACGAGACCTAAACCAAGTTTTAGCGAATGCTTAGAATTGGGAATATAATCCAAGTCTAACTTAAAGCCTCTATCCTTGATACCTGTTTCATAATATCCAGCATCATAGACTGAACTTAAGAATGCACCTTCATTAAGTAATTCTATTCTATCATGGTCAAAGGATAGGAATTTATGCTGAGATATATATGCAGTTGCATTGAGGAAGGTCTTATTAGAAGTTCGACGATTCCAACGAATCGAGGCTAAGGTATTGCCTGATCTCCACCCTAATTCCTCAAAATCTCTAAGGCTGTTGTCTTCATTATCTGTGATGATGTCTAGATCGAAATTATCATCTCCACTATAGTAGCTTAAATAAATCTTCGACTTATCGCCTAATGAGAAGTTGACTTTTGTATTCAGGTCATAGAAACTGATTCTGTTACTACGGTCGACTAGAGGATTAGAATTGACAAAAGTTGTCAGTTCATTTATCCAGGGGTCGATGGTTGTTCTTCTGTAACTCAGGAGGAACGACGCTTTGTCCTTAATTATCGGCCCTTCTAATGATACTTTTCCAGTGAGTAGGCCAAGCGTGACATCACCAGAGACTTTCTGATTATTGCCTTCTCTAGTTCTAATATCCAATACAGAGGATAACCTTCCTGTGTAATGCGCAGGGAAAGCCCCTTTATAGAGTTTGGCGCTTCGTATGACACTCGAGTTGAAGACAGAGAATAGACCGAAGAGGTGATTGGCATTATAGACAGGCACACCATCTAGAAGTATGAGGTTCTGGTTGGTAGATCCACCTCTGACACTCATTCCACCGAAGCCATCTGCTCCAGATGTGACACCAGGCATGGTATAAGCTAACCGCATAATATCAGGTTCTCCACCTATAGGCAGCGTCGAGTTAATTCTATCAACAGGTAAGACTTCTACAGTAGCAGCCTCTGGTCGTTCTTCCGGGATGAGTCGGACATCGGTTATCGTTATTTCATTGAGTAGAATGTTCGGGTCTACTTCTATATGCACAGTCGTATCTCTAAGTAGGCTGACTTCCTTTATTGCTGTATTATAACCTAGATAGGAGTAATAGATCCGATGTTGTCCTTTGGGTAAAGTGAAACTGTAGAAACCATATTCGTTGGTCGTGGTTCCTTTGGATTTGTCATAAGTATAGACATTCGCATTTATCAATGTTTCCCCTGTCTCGAGATCTTTGAGCACGCCAGATAGCGTAATCATATCTTGGCTCTTGTAGAATTCATCCTTGAATAGGACAATCTGATTGCCTACTAACTTGTATTTGACATGATGCCTGTTAAGCAAATAGTCGATGACCTTACCTATTCGTTGTTTGTTGACACTGAAATTCACGAGAGAATCTCCGGGGATAATCTCTTCTTGGAATGCGATAGTGACTCTAGCCTCTTCACTAAGATCAAACAAGACTTCACGTAACGGTGTATTCCTTGCAGAATAATCTACAATAACCTCGTCTGGAATAATGTATTGGGAATATGAAAGACAAGGAAAGAGAAGTAAGAATATAATTAAGTATCTGAAGCTCATTACGTCCTTGGAATGAGTTACAAAGCTACTGAAATTAATCTGGTTACTAGTGCTAACCTAGTGAAGGTCAAGTATTTATTTGGATTTGATGTTAGAAATGACAATCGACTTAGGCCCTTTCCTTAGAATCGTCATGGAGAATGAGTTCTGTATGAGTTCTAGGCACTCATCTAGACTTTCTGGACGATAGTTAATTGCTGTAAAGTGATATGCTGGTACTTTACTATCTACGATATCGATATTAACATCATAGAACTGTTCTATAGCTTGGAATGCTTCTTCTATCGGTGTATTATCGAAGGATAATATACCCTCTGCCTTATCAATTAAAATTTGAGGTCTTGATTTTTCGATTTTGTGCTTCTTAGTATGGCTATTGTAGCTAAGTTTTTGACCTTTGGTCAATTGAATCGCTGTTTTGCCAATCTCTACATCGACACGACCTTTGTTAACAGAAGTCGATATATCTCCTGAGGTTTCATCTGAGTTGACGGCTAATTCAGTGTCATTTGCTTTAATCGCTAAGCCATCGAAATCAATATTCAGAGGTTTTTTCTGTGCATTCTTAACAAGAGAGAAGGTCGACTCACCTTTGAGATCAGAAACTTGACTTGATTTGTAGTTATAGTTGAATTCAGATTGAGGTGCCATCGTGGCTATACCGCCACCGACTAGGCTGACTGAGATAGATGTCGAATCATTATTGGCAAAGTGTTCTATACTACCAGCCAGAGTATCTCCATTTTTAGCTAAGTATACACCACCTCCAATTAATAGTAAGGCTGTAATAGCTGCTAGAATGTATCTTAATGTGTTCGATATGCCACCTTGGGCATTAGATGAAACGGGGGTTGATATAGGGATATCGTATTTTTTTACGAATGAATTGTACGCTGCATCCACGTCAAAGCTCGCGCTAGACTTGTATGTTGATACAGAATCCCAAACCTCCTTGAAGTCAGAAACGACAGCCTTGCTGCCAGAGTTGACTGATAACCAGTTATTTAGCTCACTAAGTTCGCTAGTTGACAGCTGATTGTTCAGCTGCTTGGTTATTAATGATATGTAATTGTCCCTACCCACGTTATTATTAAGACATTTAAATTCGACAAAACCACTACTCCATCCTCTCTTTTTCTAAAAGTTTTTTGTAGACCAGCATTTCTTCTCTTAGAATCCTTAGCGCCTTCGACATTTGATTTTCTACAGTTTTAACGGAAATTTCCATTTTTGCTGCGACTTCTTTGTACGAAAGTTCCTCGAATCTATTGAGCACAAACACTAATCTGCACTTCTCAGGTAGTTTGTCGATTACCTCATTGAGGTAGTCTGATAACTCTTTAAACTCCATTTGTTCCTGAGAGTTTATTGAATTATCCCCAATTTCAGTATTTAATTCATTAGAATCAAATATATCCTTGGTGGATTTGATCCTATTCAGAGACCTGTTATACACAGAACGCTTGAGATAGCCAGGTAGGGACTTTATATTGACTGTCTCTCGCTTCTTGAATAGTTCGAAAAATACTTCCTGAACGATATCTTCTGCAAGACTTCGTTCTTTGGTAATTCTGATAGCAGTCTTGCACATTTGCTCGTAATACTTCTTGAATATGAGCTCCAATCCCTTGGAACCATCTTCGGAGAAAAGAGTTAATAACTCTTCGTCAGTATTTGCTGCCAGATTTTTCATAGTTGTTTTTCATCTACACCTCGATACGTGGGTGAAGTATAAATGACTCATTATCAGTGAATTGCTTTATTTGAAGTCAACTAACGTTGGTAGGTGAAGCCGACTTCATTAGGCTACTCTACCTAGCCTATACAAAAATGAAACCAAGTCTATCTTTGAGGCTACTCTCAATAGTTAAATATTCGTGGGTATATCTATATGGAAGTCTATGGAAGAAGACAATTGAATGAAGATTAGTCAGATAATGATGCTTAGTACCTTACCTTTGACTCACAACTCAATAATTAAAGCTTCTAAAATGTACAAAAGTTCCATCCTTATTCTTGTAATGACAATTAGTTGTCACTTAACTCTATTGTCCCAATATAGTTTAGGTTTAGATTACGATCACGAGATAGCAAAAGACCATGCACTCATCTCACAACCTGAATATGACGTAGATGATCATTGTGAAGTGCCATGTGGTATATACGGTGATTCTCTTAGAATCTCTTTGCTTAGAGAGCACTCTTCTACAATAGAGAAAGCGATGAATTCCATCATTAAGCTGTCTAAAGAAGGATCAGTAAATTACAACCAGCTCATTAGATGGGTCAATAATAAGGAAAAGCATGCTGAAGAGATACAAGGCATTATCGCCCAGTATTTCCTGCACCAAAGAGTGAAACTCGTCAAGACTGACCTGCCTAAGGATAAGATGAGCGCTGCAAAAACTAAGTATTATAATCAATTAGGCAGCTTACATGAGGCTCTGGTCGCTGCCATGAAATGCAAGCAGACAACGGACCTCAATAATGTAGCAGCATTGAATTCAGCGATTTCAGATTTCGAATCGTTTTACTTTCATGGCCATAAGCATTGATATTAGAGCGTAAAGGAATATCTTTGCCGACTATTATAAATGGTGGTTGTAGCTCAGCTGGTTAGAGCATCGGTTTGTGGTACCGAGGGTCGCGGGTTCGAATCCCGTCTTCCACCCCTGACAGGAATTATCGAAAGATCTTTCCTGTTTTTTATTTGAATCTTATTGTAAATGCTTGATTCAGCTTTTTTTACGTTGAAGAATTTATTAGGCCTTGTGTTTTGTAAGGTGCTGGTCGTCTTATATAGGGTAGGACCATCAGGGAAAAGGCTTTAGACATTGGCGTATTAATCCCCAGTACTGTGACTTTATTAGGTTATAAATTCTAAGATATTATCACAATAGAATATGGGGATGTTTATAAAAGCGCCATCGGAGTCGAAGTTTAGAGGGGATATTCTAACTCTTTTTGTTGGATTGTATTTTTTATTGTACTCAGCTAAACTTCGAGAACGTGTTGCCTTACCTGATTTGACTTCTATTGGAATAATTTGATTCTCATGTTCTATGAGAAAATCAACCTCAGCTGTTCTATTCGATGTCCAATAGCTTGGTGGATTTCTAAGCGAATTTGTTAGACTTTGCGCTACATAATTTTCAGTAAATGAACCTTTGAATTCTTTAAATAATTCATTCCCATTTAGCAAAACACTTGGATTAAGTTTGGACATTCGCATTAATAATCCTACATCAAGTAAGTAAATTTTGAATGCTGATAAATCCCGATATGCTGTAAGAGGTAACGAAGGATTAGTTACGTTATATGTTTGATGAATGACCCCAGCTTGATTCAACCATGTTATGGCTGCTTCGTATTCTCTTGCTCTTGCCCCTTCCTTAACTGCTTTATAAATGAATTTTTTATTCTCTTTGGCTAATTGTGAAATTATAGAGTTCCAGACGTACTGAATTCGGTTAGCGTTAATTGGTTGGGTATGTTTTGAAAAATCAAGTTGATACGACCTCAAAATTTCATCTTGTACTTTTTGTAATCTACCTATGTCTTTAGTCTGGGAAAAGATGCTCGCAGGCTCTGGCATTCCACCGCAAATCATGTATGTTTTAAACTCAGATAGTAGGGGTTCAAAAAAGGCTTTAGGTATTTTCCCAAAGGTTTTTTCATTTAAATAATGAATATAAGATTGATAGAGTTTATCGTTCGTGTTCAATAAATATTCTTCGAATGTAAGCGGATTCAAATCTAAGAATTCGACTTTACCAACAGGAAACGAACGTTGTTGTCCTAAAGTAATTCCAAGTAGTGAGCCAGCAGATATTAGATGGTATTTAGTTTCTGCTTCTTGGAAATATTTAAGAGAGGTCAGAGCCTTAGGACATTCCTGAATTTCATCAAAAATTATTAATGTTTTAGTCACGTCTATCCCCTTTCCTCTAAAAAGTGTCAGACTCTCTATGATTCGGTCTGGCTCTTTATTTAATTCAAAAAATTCATGAAGATCATGATTCAATTCAAAATTGAAATAAGCAACTTCTTCATAATTGTCTTTACCAAAAGATTGAATTAAAGTCGTTTTACCTACCTGCCTTGCTCCCATTACAACTAAGGGCTTCCTCTGAGAGTTGTTTTTCCAACTATTCAAATGCTCTTCGATATTTCGTTTAAATCGCACTATAAGTGTATTTTATGTGTAAAATTACACAATACAACTGTACAAAATGTGTGATTTTGACATATTTTATACTTAATAGTAGTCGCCAACGGTTTGTTCGAGGATTAGTTGGCATTTAGCTGAGAGAGCGCTTTCTTAATGAAGTCACAGGATAACG
>CALEAC010000045.1 GCA_937944095.1 uncultured Saprospiraceae bacterium | reverse complement strand
GCTACAATCTCTAAAGACGGAAAAATAGAACAGTCAGCCCCTAGAGGCAGGCATGACCCCTGTGTCGTTCCTAGAGCAGTGCCTATCGTAGAAGCCATGGCGGCACTGGTCTTAGCAGACCATTACTTAAGACATAGAAGCACTAGGCTTTAGTTATTATTGAAGCCACTTGGCTTTAGACGACCGATATCCTTTGTTAGGCTTTGTTTCAGTTCTATTAGACTGCCGAATTCTTTACGATAATTTAGACCTAGGCCATATTTCTTTTCTGGTTGGTCAGAAAAGTCTCGATCCCACTTACCGTAAGCTTTCATCTTAAGTCGACGATCATCTGTCAGAAAAAAGCTGATGACAAAATCATGTATGAGATATTCTATCTCAGAGTCTACCCTATTGACATAACTAGTACCATAGTCAATTTCCCATCTATCGTTCTGGAATCGGGGCTTTAGGTGCACTTCTATTTCGTCTGGAATAATACTGCTCGTCGCATCTGGATTAATATCATCACCAAAGGCCGTCGACTTACTGATTCCGAGATCGAAATCAATGCCAGAAACGAAGCCGTTATCTGTCAGTGCTTCTTGTAGAAAACCAGAAAGCAAATAAGACAATTGATTAGAAACCATCTCACTTAACGTGTTGTAACCAGTACGAGCTAAGCCTGCTGTAGATCCCACTGTACTGCCCAAGGTCGTAGATGGTAGGAAACTACCGAACATGATTAAGCCAGCGACTTGCTCATTGAGGTCAGCTTCATTTTCTCTTAGAATACGCATTTTACTTTCAGCTAATGTTTTGACCTCACCTTGTAACTCAGGAAACTGTATATCGAAGTTAACCTCAGGCTTATACAAGGTTCCTGTCAGGAACATCTTCAGACCTATATCAGTTCGTTGTTTTGCGTCATTACTGCTGGAGCTTGACTCTATTAGGTATTCTGCAAGGAAGACATTAAGAGGTGCTCTAAGTTTTTCGTAATTGGCTTCTAGATTAATATTGGCATTAATTGGGTCGCCAGTCCAAGTTATGACCCCACCTTCCTTTATCGTGAATGGTTTAGAAATAATACCACCAAAGTAAGTAAATAGATACTCACCACTTTCTATGACATACTCACCAAATATATTGAAGTCACCTTTCCTCGCCATAACGACACGCATATTACCTCGGCCGACGCCTTTGATTACATCATTAGTGTTTTCGTCAAAGATGATGTTAATCTTAGCATCATTAGTGATCGTCAGATCCAATTCCACATCCACACCTTCTAGCCTTTTTAGCTTAGTCTCTAAGGTGTCTTTTATATTCTGTAACACGAGATCTCTATCTACAACCTTTATAAAACTTTGGTCAAAGTTCTCATAAGTATCTCCGACTGGGATACTGATCATAGTGCCCGATCCGGTAATCGCTCTGACAGCTATATCTGTGCTGGAGAAAGGCCCATTAAACGAAACAGTCATATCCCCTATACCTGTACCATAGTAAGAAGGATTATCGAACTTCTCAGTATCCAGAGCAAGAAAATAGGGTGAGCTCATAGATAAGGAAGAAGTAAAATCCGTGAATAATTCATGATTAAGGCCACCTGTCATTATTGCCTGATTCCCTAACTTATCATAGAGCCGACCACCAGTAAGGTCGATCACTTTATCCGTGACGACAAAAGTGTCCTGCCCCATATCTATTCGCGCTCCCAGATAATCGATCACCGTCGATCCACCTATAATCTGAGCCTTACCATCCAGAACTATATCGTCGAGAGTACCAGAAACAATTGCATCTACATTGGCGACACCAGTGGTATTGGAAATCCCATCATCGATAATGAATTCAAAGGTATTCATTACAATATTTCTTGCTTTGAGCTTTCCTGCTAAGACCTTTGACTTCGTATTGTAACCTGCATCTACATCTAGGATCAAACCATCATCTTTTCTTTCTAAAAGGACATTAGCCAGGATCGAATCTTTTGTTACTTCAAATGCAGACACTGATAGACCACCGTAGTCGACATCATTAAGTGTAAATTCTGGTATCCACATATCGACCTCCATCACAGAACGCTCAAAGAGATTGTTCTTACGAAGAATTAGATCACCCCTCCCTGCAAATTGGATCTTGTCGTAATCAATTATACTATTGATTAATAGAAAGTCAAACTGGCTTAATTTGGCATCTATACCCTTACCTGCAATGTCCATAATAGAAATCGATCGAATACGATCTTCTAGGAGAAAGTGATCAATTCGTATCGTCTTATTGCCTAGGACGATTTCGTTCCGAGCATCGATGTCCCATTTAGATGAAAACATATGAAGGTCTGTTTCTCTGAAGTGAACAACAACATCTTCGCCTTCTGGGTGTACCTCTATGGTGAGGTCTAACGATTCTATGGAATCTAAGAGCTCCTCCGTACGGATACGTACTAGCAGCTGGTCACCAATAAGATCAGATTCTATTGCTATAGGATTGATGTCGAGTCCTCCAATAGAAATCTGCTCAGACTTTAGGACCTGTTCTATTTTTTGGTCCACTTCTAACAGACCCAATTCGAATTGCTCTACTTTGACATTCTTATATAATAATTCGGAAATACTCAGATTACATAAATAAGAATCAGAAGCCGAATTGACATAACCATTCAGATCGACATTCTGTAATTGTAGATCTGAAACACCAGCTAATTCTAAGTAGTCTTTGGTATCAACTATTCCTAACTTATATCTGAAATCCTGAATGTTAGTTAATTGACGCCTTTGAGGAAGATCGAGCACCTTAGCCCATCCGGGATGTGCAGTTCTAATAATATTTGTTAGACTGGGTATTAGCTCATTAAAGTCAAAACGGCCGTTAATAGAGCCATTAATCAGATCTGAAGAAACAATCACGTTTCTATTACCTTCTTCCTGAGGTGAAGAACTCACATACAAACTATCAAACCTGAACGACTTACCCTTATATATTAGGGACAGCTGCTTGATTTCTGCAGATCCTATTAACTGATCTAACTCAGCGCCTTCAAAACTTAGATTCACATCGCCTTGGATCTTAGAAAAATCTTTGGATAAATTGAGGGCTCTAAGGTCAATATTAGCTATCCGTGTCTCAAAATCTGAGCTTATATTTCCTTGATGAAGATCGATACTCCCTTCGAAATCCAACTTGGCATTGGGGTCGCTTGAGCTTAATATACCATTGAATAGGTTTTCTTGTATTTCTCCGTCTAGCTTTACATCCCGATAGGTATAGCCCTTATAATCGAAACGCTCTAACTCAGCTGCAATGTCAGCTTCCAGATTATTTAAGGACAATCCTTTCCCATCAGAAATCTCTGCATAGAAGGTGGCCTTACCTAAGTCAGGGTTATCAGACCAAGTTCTTAGATCAAAGTCCTCTAGTTGTAACTCTCCATAATACTTGGCTTGTTCTATGCCTTTTTTTATATCTAAACGAATATCCAAATCAGCTTTGCCCAGCTTACTTTCCAAGGTCCCAAAGAGAACAAAATCCTTAAAAAAACCATCTATGTCTCCCGTGAACACGAATGGATCCAGCTTATAATATTGTGCTGGTGGATCAAAGTCTGGAATGATCTTTTTTAGATCCACAAGACTCGTCTTAAATTCTTCTACATGAAGATTAATCAAGGCCTTATCTGGATTAGTTAAGGCATAGGTACTCAGTGCCCCTTGCATAACGACCTCATCAGAAAAAGATAAGTATAAATCATCGCTTTCGAGTTCGTCTACTGTCCCATATATATCACCTGTCATCTTTAGCTTCTTGTGCCTATTCAATCGAACAAAAGAATTAGTGGCTAAGGCTGGGAAGAAATACAACATATCCTTGAAGGCCAGACTAGATGAAACAAGATCCGCTTCTATTTCGATTTCTGTAGCAAACGACTTAAATGATTCAAAGCCGTCATAACTAAAAATCAATCGATCTCCTAGCTTACTATTTTCGGTCTCGAACTCGAAACCATCTAAAACCATTTCTTGTTCGGATACTTGTAATTCGCCGACACTGAACTTATTAATATCCAAACCACCAGCCTCTTTTAAGGTCATGGCATTAATTCTAGATTGTAGGTTAATAGGCGACTTAAATAATATCGAATCTGCATCTAGGTTAATGTCTAGGATATTAAGGTCATCGATATCGAAGCCACCGTTTTCCCTCAGTCCTTTATCGGCACTATCATGCAACTGAAATACGCCACCAATGATCCTTAATTTCTCCACATCCAATAGGAAGTCAGCTGGTGCCTCAGCAATAGTTTGTTCCTCTACCTCATGCCCAATAACTGTATCAGCCCTCTTATGCTCACCATTTGCTTTGACAATTAAGACCCGCGGTTGATCTACAAAGACTTCACCGAGAACAAATTCTCGCTCCGAAAGATCGATTGACTTAATCTCAACTGAACCATCATTAAGCTGTGCTTCGAAGACAGACCCTTTATTATCATCATTCACCTTGAGCGTGATGTTTTTCAATTGAACAGCCTTTAGCGATAAGTCCCAACTTTTACCTTCAGAAATACTCGCCTCTTTTTCGGAACTCAACTTAAGTAAGAATTTTTCAAGATTAGACAGTTCAAAATCTGTACTGGTTCTAATATGAATATTGGCATCCTCTAAATAGATCCTGTCTAGGAAGACGCCCTGCTTGAAGAGGGATAGCAAATTCTGATCTAATGAGCTAGAAAAAGAACCGATGTAGGCTAAGGTATCCTGCGAGTCTATCTCTGAAATAAAAACTTTATTAAACTCCAAGCCCTTATAAATAGAAAAGTCGATTTCATCGATTGTGACAGCTGCACCTGACTTCATGGATATCCTAGCAGCAGCTTTGTCGACTAACCAGTTCTGTACTGGTCTGAGATGTATCAGCAGGGGTAGCAAGAGTATCTGTACCAACAGAAGTAGGCAGAATAACAAAAAATACTGCCTGAACCTTCGCTTCCGCGGCATGACACTTCCTGTACGACTCTGTTCTGGCATAAATTTTACAAATGACTCCTAATAATTCCAACAAACTAAGTTTAGAACTGGGTCTAATACGCTGTATGTTTAATCATTCATTAACTTCTGAGAGCCTTGTCCACAATTTAATGGTTTCTCTTGCTTCTTTTACATCATGAACTCTCAAAATACTGGCTCCGTTCATCAAAGCGACCATATGCAGTGCGGTTGTCCCATTAAGTGCTGTTTCTGCTGTTCCTTCCAGCACCTTGTATATCATGGATTTCCGAGATAAACCGACCATAACGGGTAGGTCGAATATCCCAAATACAGCCAACTGACGCAGCAATTGGTAATTCTGACCTGACGTCTTAGCGAAGCCAAATCCTGGGTCTAATATTATATCTACAATACCCATGTTTCTTAGCGCTCTTACTTTTGCCGACAAGGCCTTAATGATATCCCCAGTCACATCTTCGTACTGAGTCAATTCACTCATGTTCTCTGGTCTTCCTCGGGCATGCATCAGTACATAAGGTAAGTTCGTTTCTGCAAGTGCTATAGGCAAATCGGGATCTACACTGTACCCAGATATGTCATTTACGATAAAGTTTGTAAACCTAGCTAGCGCTCGTACGACTTGAGATGAGTAGGTATCTATACTTAGGATTACTTCTGGATAGGTAGCAAGAATAGATTTAACTAGAGGTTCTAACCTATTAATCTGTTCCTGCGGCTCTAACAACTTAGCACCAGGTTTGGATGAAAATGACCCTAGGTCAATTATATCAGCACCTTGTGCGAGCATCTTAGTAACTTGACTTAGTGCTGTCTCGGGCCGGTTGTACTGGCCACCATCAAAGAACGAATCGGAGGTATAATTGAGAATGCCCATGACTTTGGGCGTTCGCAGATCCAACAGTCTTTCGCCTATCCGTATTTGGCTCATTCTTTTCCAGTTCTAGATCTAAATTGTGCCAAACAGACGACACCTTTGCTTATGTAGATGTAAGTGCTGGCAAAGGTACATCATGATGGTGAGGTATTTGTTTACTAAGTATCTAATGATTATAGATTATTCAATTATTTTTAGGACGGATTTTGTTTGTTTAAGTAGATGATTCTAAGCAATTGTGAGTAAAAAAGAGACCTATTCTATAAATTTGGCCATTTTGTTATGTTTGGTCGTCGGCGTGTACATCTTCACAAACCCTTCTAAACCGCATATTCCCTTATTAAGTCCCGAAACCAAACCACTTAAATTTGGCTTTGACCTAGGGGATAATTATTTCGACACCTATAAGTTAGCTTCAGATCAGAATCTAGGCGATTTACTCTTATGGCAAGGGATTAGCTGGGATAGCATCATCAAACTGGACAAACTGTCCACTGATATATTCAGTATCAGGAAATTCAGAGCTAATAAGCCCTTTACCGTCATTAGAAAAGACAGCTGCTCTTCACCCCACTGTATCGTCTATGAACCTAATAAATACACCTATGTCAAGTATCATATAGATACGCTCGACATCGCTGTAGTAGAACAACAATATGAGACTTGCATAGAAACTGCGGCTGGATTAATATCCAGTTCTCTGTGGTTAGCTATGAAAGATGCTGGCTTAGCTGGAAATATCATCGACAAAATGGAAGATGCGATGGCATCAAGTGTCGATTTCCATCATACTCAGAAAGGAGATATGTTCAAATTAGTGTTCGAAAGACGGTATATGGATGGCAAGCCAATCGGGTATGGAGAGGTTATATCTGCCGCTTTTAAGAATGATTCAGGTGAACATTTCTCTGTCTTTTACGAAAATGACAAATATGCTGGCTTCTATGATCTCGAAGGCAGACCGACTAAGTCTACCTTCCTGAGAGCGCCATTGAAATATTCTAGAATCTCTTCTAGGTATAATCCAAGAAGATTTCACCCAATAAAGAAACGTCGAATACCACACCTTGGTACTGATTATGCCGCTGCTATTGGGACACCCATCTATGCAGTCGCTGACGGTGTAATAGAAATAGCAGGCTACTCTAAGAACAATGGCAAGTATGTCAAGATACGACACAATGATATCTACCAGACGCAGTATCTCCATATGCATCGCTTTGCTAAAAACATCAGGAAAGGTGTTAGGGTCAAACAAGGTCAAGTTATCGGGCAAGTCGGTCAGACAGGCTTAGCAACTGGACCACATGTATGTTTCCGTTTCTGGAAATATGGTCGTCAAGTCAATCATCTCAAAGAGAACTTTCCACCTAAGAACCCGCTTCCAAAAGACCAATTACCAGATTTCTATGTCCAGAGAGATAGTTTGCTTAAGGTATTAGAAGCAGTGCCATACCCAGAGGTAGAAACACCCTTGTACTCTTCTTTAGAAAAATAGATCCTATAGTATTAAGCCTTGGTCAAGGTAAACCCGAAGGTAGAGCCCTTACCGTAAGTACTGCGTAGAGTCAAGTTTTCCTTATGTGCTTCGATGATATGCTTTACAATAGCTAGACCAAGGCCAGAGCCGCCTATATTTCTATTCCGACTTTTATCTGCTCTGTAGAACCGATTGAACACGTGTTTGATATCTTCTTGGCTGATTCCTATACCATCATCCGAAACTTCTACAAGAATCTTCTCCTCCATATCATAGAAACTGACCTTCGTATAACCACCCTGCGTACCATACTTAATAGAATTGGTTAGCAAATTCTCGATGACTTGTCTGATTTTGCTCATGTCCCCCATAACTCTATAACTGGTGTCTGCACCCGGCTTGAATCTTAGATTTATATTTTGGTCGCTGGCTAAGAGCTCTAGGCTAGAAAAAACCTCAACGAACAACGATTTGATTTCAAAGTCAGTAATTGTCAAATCATCCTCGCGTGTCTCTAATGAATTAATCAATTCTAGGTCTTCTATTATATGTTGTAGTCTGTCAGTATTATCAATGGCTTTTTTGAGATATTTCATGTTGATTTTCTCATCATATAGACCACCCTCAGCAAGGGTGTGTAGGTACCCTTGAATACTGAACAAAGGTGTCTTAAGCTCGTGGGATACATCTCCTAGATATTGCTTCCTATAGTTTTCAAGTGACTTAAGTGAGGAGATCTCTTCGTCTTTTTTTTCAGCCCACTCCATCACGTTCGTATTGACATCTTCTAGGATGGTGTTACGCCCTAATTCTGATTGACCCTCTAGCGAATCTTTGGATTCACTAATGACCTTATATATGAGCTTAATCTTACGAAAAATGAATTGCTCAGATAAGTATCTAACCGTCAGATAGATTAGTGAAAAATTAAGCAGACTGACAATGATGATGATAAGCAAGCCAAGTCTAAATTCTCCATTCAAGTAAAAGACAATACCAAAAAAGGCAGTCCCAACAATCCATACTATGACTGAGATGAGTAGAGAAATCTGGCGTATCGAGAGGTTTTTGAACAAAGGCCTGGGTCTTAGTTGTCTAGTTTGAAACTACTGAATAGCATACTTAAATAGCACCACTAATTGACTGATTAGCTTGAGCTGCTTCTATCTTTAAAGAGAAAATGCATACTAAGTCATTCATTTTTAGCAATTCGACGGCCATTCCTAAAACCACCAACCAAAATAAATCGTGTAGCCTAAAAGAGCTATTCGGTAAAACTAATTATAAATTGAATTTATAGCCTACCCCTTTCATTGTCTTGATATAGTCATCACCGATTTTTTCTCGAAGTTTTCTAACATGGACATCTATAGTCCGATCTCCAACAATGACCTGTCTACCCCACACTTTGTTTAATATTTCATGTCGCTTAAATACTTTTCCAGGTCTAGAAACCAACAACTTAAGAAGTTCGAATTCTTTCTTGGCCAGTGTTATGGTTAAATCGCCCTTACTCACAGCAAACGCATCGTCATCTATAACCAAATCACCGTATGAAGTGATATTAACCTCATCAGTCAAGGTAAAATTGGGATGTCTTCTTAATAAAGCTCTGATACGACTTTTTAGTACCGCAGGTTTAATTGGCTTCGCAATGAAGTCATCCCCCCCAGCATCTAAGGCCATTATCTGTGTAAATGACTCTCCTCTTGCAGTCAGAAAGGCGATCAGTGTCTTTTCGAATTCGGAATTTGCTCTAAGCCTCTGACATAGTTCTATACCAGCTATTTTCGGCATCATGATATCTAAGATTATGAGGTCAGGCCTGAACGACAGCGCCTTATTATAGCCTTCCTCTCCATCTAGAGCCGATTCCAAGATATAGCCTTCTTTCTCTAGATTGTATACGAGTAATTCTACTATATCTTTTTCGTCCTCGACAATTAGAATCTTACACTCTTTCATAACTACATTAACTTTATATGATCGATGACTATCAACAGCACAGGATTAAGCAAGCTACGGCCACTATGAATTTCCTATTGTGAATATTAATTTTTCACTTTACCAGATTTGGCGTCTTTTTCTTTTAGTCTAATAGCAATTGTATCCTCGACGGCTCTATGTAATTCTTGATACTTAGCCAAGTGACCTTGTAGCTTTTCTATATCTGCTTCCATGATAGCCATATCGACATCGTGGATCGTCTCGATTTGTTCTCGATAGAGCACCTGGAGGCTATCTGCATCAGACTCTGACAGATTATATAAGGCGACATTAGCAATATACAAATCCACCATTACAGCTTGTATCTTATCCTCAGAATAAGCTAATTCAGGAAACGGCTTACTGCTATCGCAAGAGATGAAAAAGATGGCTAGAATATTAAGGGCGTATCTCACTGTCACTTAACGAGTTTGGGGAAATAATAGTTGTTGATTTTTGTATTATTTCGATCGAGGTCTGCCCAGTTATCTGCTAATGAGACCAGATGGATTATACCACAAGTTGGTACATTTTCTATCAGCTCACCTTCAAATGAATTAGCAAAATATGTAATGGTCGGATTATGAGAAAAGTAAGCTGGGAATTTCACGGCCTCATCCAGTTCATTTATCATATATAACCAGTCAGATTCCGAACCGAAATAGAGATCAGACTCTAAAGATACTTCTAAGCCAAATTCCTTTGCAAAGAATCTTGATGTCGAAAATGCCCGTTTAGCAGGACTCGAAAATAAGGCATCAATTATCAACCCACCATCATGAATATACTTTGCCATAAATGGGCCATCTCTCTTACCTCTCTTATTCAGTGGCCTTAATTCGTCGGTCAGACCTGGCTCTTTCCAAGATGATTTAGCGTGTCTTACAAGTAGTAATTGTTTCATAGTCAAAATAAAAGTACCCAATACGCTAATAATCCATCCATGACTATGTAAAAAATTGAAATCTTTTTGTTTATCGCAATCATATATGAGAGACTATTTTGACATTAGGAATATCTTTGAGTATGACAAGAGACCAAGAGAGGGCATGCATTTTTGATCTGGATGGTGTACTTGTGAGAACGAACCACTTGCATTTCGATTCTTGGCAAGTGGTCGGCAGATTCCTCGGACACGCTCTAGATCCAGCTATCGAGCCGTCATTACGTGGTCTCAATCGCAGTGACTCATTAGGTGTGGTCCTGGATCATCTACAAGTAGACGTTACTATAGTAGATCAACCCAAATTGCTAGAAATGAAGAATACTGCTTATTTAGAGAGTATACGATCAGCAACTACGAGCCTTATTCTACCAGGTATAGAGGACTTTCTACATAAAATAAAGCACAAGGGCCTATCGATGGCTGTCGCCTCTTCTAGTGGAAATGCGAACTACATATTAGAAAAAACTGGCTTAAGCACCTTTTTCAGCTTCATTATCGATGCAAATACAGTCAGGAAGACAAAACCTAGCCCTGAACTGTTCCTAAATGCAGCCAGGGAATTACAAGTTAGAGAATCACATTGTATTGTTATCGAGGACAGCCCAGAGGGTGTAGAAGCAGCTATCAGCGGCGGCTTTCCAGTTATAGGAATAGGTGACAAGGCCCTATTATGCAAGGCTGATCTCGTGATTTCATCCACAACGGAACTAGAGATAAACTTGTTAGAAAACGTCTGGAAAAAGGATAATCTAACATAGCACAGCTTACATTTGAATAATAAATCGAGTTAATGTAAATTTAAATCCTTCAAAAACATACTTCGAGCCAATTTACAGTTGTTATTAGTGTCAGTGCTAACTTTATGAAAAATTACTTTTTACTCATCCTTCTACTCAGTTTTGTTACTTCTTATGCTCAGACTGAGCTCGTCTTAGAGCGGGTAGAAGGTCTTACTTCTAATGACCGTATCGAGGACATCGAAGTAAGTGATGGACAAGTCTGGATTGCTAGTAAAGACGGGATATTTAATTATGACAATAACAGCAACAGTCTATCCCAGATTACCGATCATGATAATGCCTTAGCTATTAAGGTATCCAGCAAAGGAGATATCTTTTCTGCCTTCAACGATAGGACGTTATACTATAACGAGGACAACATCATAGACATCAGTTCCAATTTCCGAAAATTCATGGATGGCGACTTCGAATTCAAGGATATTGAGGTATACAACAAAGAACTTTGGGTTGCTTCTAATCATGGTATCTTCATTTTTGATTTAAAATCCAAAAAATTAAAAGAACATTATACCACTAGAAACTCTAGTCTAAAATCAGATCAGGTCAATTTTGTAATCTATTCGCAGAATAATGAGAGTCTGTGGGTGGGTACTGATGACGGTGCTTATGAGATTAAGAATCGACATAAGAAATGGAAGTCTGAATACAAAGGGCACAAGATGATTGCTGCCACAGAGAACCCAGAAGGGCTCTGGTTATTATCAGATCTAGAATTATATCTTATGATCAAAGGCCGAGAACATCCCCAAGGTCTCAAGAAAGGCCTATACGAAGGAGAAGTCAACGATCTGACGCTAGATCAAAACAATAATCTATATGTTGCCTCGGATATCCTCACTCGCTTCGACCCCTATCAGGACAGGCTCGAGAAATATGGCGAGAACCTAGGACTGGCTGCAAGTAAGTGTACTTCACTGGCTTGTGACTCTAAGGGTGCTCTATGGTTAGGTACCTCTGATGCGGGTCTATTCAGAATATATGCCGATGAGGTCGATCTCCAAGAAATGAGGATTAGTATCCTAGTAGAACAGCCTATCAGTTGCCCAGGCGCTGAGGATGGGAGCATATCTATAGCCGTATCAGGCGGTGCGCCCCCTTTCAAGTATTTTTGGGAAAGAGCTAGACTAAAAGGAGAGCACAAGCCTAGCCAATTAGGGGCAGGAACCTATGAAGTAACCGTAGAGGATGCCAATGGTGCTCGAACGAATTCTTCTATCAGAGTCAGTGATCCTAAAGAAATAGCTTTCGTCATAAATGAAACTAAGAACGCAACTTCAGTCACTCGGCCAGATGGCTATGCATTCATCAGACCTATCGGCGGGACTCCACCTTATAATATTAGGTGGGAAAGCAAAGAACAAGGATTAGAAGCCAGAAAACTGTCAGTTGGTAATAATGGCGTTACAATTACTGATTCTAATGGCTGCGAATCATCAGGCATCATCGAGATCAAGAAGCCTAAGATTATGCCGGATCTAGATATTGCCAAAATAAAAGTAGGACAAACACTTCAGCTCAATAAACTATACTTCGATGCTGATAGTAGCTCGATCACGACTAAATCTTATGATGTATTAGAAGAAGTCTATGACTTCCTCAATTCAAATTCCAATGTCTATATCGAAATAGGTGGCCATACTAATAACAAGCCATCTCATGATTATTGTGACCAATTATCCTCTTCTAGAGCAGCTAATGTTGCTAAGTTCCTCCACGTAAAAGGAATCAAAGAAGAAAGGATATCCTACAAGGGTTATGGCAAACGGAAGCCCATTGCCTCGAACGACACAACTGATGGAAGGCGCAAAAACCAACGTGTTGAGATTAAGATTCTCCGTGTAGAAAGCTGATTCAGGGCGTTATATTTAACTTTTTGATTATGTATTAAGATAGTTATCATCGAATTAAGTATATCATTTTTTTGCTATATTGAGTCCGTATTAACTAACTAAACACATATCAATGAATAAGTATATTGTAGAATTCATCGGAACTTTCTTCCTAGTTCTAACAGTCATATGCACTGTCAACTCTGATTTCGGTGGCGCATTCCAACCGATTGCCATAGGTAGTATCTTAATGGTTATGATCTTTGCAGGTGGGCATATCTCAGGAGGACACTTTAATCCAGCTGTCACACTGGGCGTATGGATGAGAGGAAAATGCGCAGCTAGTGATGTACCAGGCTATGTTATAGCTCAATTTGTCGGTGGTGCTCTTGCAGCAGTTATCGGCGGAAATGTACTCGGAAAAGTACCTGCTGCTGCAGCAACTAACATGAGTATCATGCCTGCGATGGTCGCTGAGATCTTAGGTACCTTTGCTCTAGTATGGGTTATACTTAACGTTGCAACGACTAAGAGCAACTCAGGTAATTCATTCTATGGTCTTGCAATCGGTTTTACTGTTACCGCTTGTGCTTACGCATTGGGTGGCTTCGGTTCTGGAGGTTGTTTCAATCCTGCAGTTGCCTTAGGAACACTGATGAACGGTCTCAACACAGGCGCTAACATCGGACCTATTATCGCTGCGAATCTTATCGGTGGTGCTCTTGCAGCTCTTGCATTCAAAGCACTATACCACAGCCAAGGTGCTGACGATTAAGAAAGAAAAATTTGAAGATAAACGAAAAGGCCTTAGCAATATGCTCAGGCCTTTTTTTGTCTAAGTAGTAATTAATTGAAGAGGACTAGTAGACTACACCTCCTTATCCATTAAGTCAGTTACCACATGATATCTAGGGTCATCCACATTATCGACGATGTACTCTTGCCACTTAGGGTTCGATCTAATTAGTAAGGCTTTGCACTCAGGGCTTAGATGCATCAATCGAATCTCCCTGTCTGAATCCAGATACTTGTTAGCTATACCTCTAAGCGCCTCTATACCTGAGTGGTCACTTACTTTAGATTCGATAAAGTCCAATTCCACTTTCTTAGGATCAGTCTTGACATCGAACTTAGCATTGAAATTCTGTACGGACCCAAAGAATAGTGGTCCCCAGATCTGATAGACCTTGGTACCATCTTCCTTTATACTTTTTCTAGCACGAATCATTGTTGCATTCTTCCATGCAAACACTAACGCGGACATAATGACACCAGCGATAACTGCAATGGCGAGATCGTGCCAGACAGTTATGACTGATACGGCAACCAGAACGATGGCATCTGGAATAGGAATCTTGTTTATTATCCTGAAGCTACTCCAAGCAAAGGTCCCTATAACCACCATGAACATCACACCCACTAATGCTGCAATTGGTATCTGCTCTATTAATTTAGAGCCAAATAAGACAAAGCTTAACAACGTCAATGCCGCAACGATTCCTGATAGGCGACCTCTACCACCTGACTCGACATTGATAATAGACTGCCCGATCATCGCGCAACCACCCATACCACCGAAGAGGCCACAGAGGATATTACCGACACCCTGAGCGACACATTCTCTATTTCCACTCCCTCTTGTATCTGTCAACTCATCGACCAGATTAAGCGTCATTAGTGACTCTATAAGGCCTACTGCTGCAAGTAAGAAAGCAGTGGAAAGAACTAACCCCCAGTGACCACTAATTGTATTAGTCATCTCCAAAATCTGAGGTTGAAAACTTGGCAAACCACCATTCAACCCCGAACCACCGCCATCTCTAATGAATGAACCGACAGTACTGACATCTAAGCCAGCAAAGATTGTAATGGCTGCAACAATCACGATGGCTGCTAAGGCAGATGGAATCTTGTTAGTCAACTTAGGTAAGAAATACATAATAGCCATAGTCAAAGCGACCAGACCAACCATCGTATATAAGGCCGTGCCTTGTAGCCATGAGGATACCCCATTAACTGTTTTCTTAAACATGCCAAGCTGAGATAGGAAGATGACGATCGCTAGGCCATTAACAAAGCCCATCATCACGGGGTGTGGTATCAGTCGCACAAATTTTCCGAGACGTGCTACCCCACCAAGAATTTGCATCAAGCCTACAATAATCAAGGTCGCTAATAGCCATTGTAATCCTAAGTTAGGTATGGCTGTATCCAGCGCTGCGCCGACAGCGTTCCCCTCTTGTATCATATGCACCATGACCACGGCCATAGCACCTGTCGCACCTGAGATCATACCAGGTCTTCCACCAAATACGGCAGTAATAATCCCCATGATAAAGGCACCATATAAACCCACTAATGGATCTAGTCCTGCCACAAAAGCAAAAGCTACTGCCTCTGGGACCAGCGCTAGGGCTACAGTAAGTCCTGAGAGAATATCATTCTTAGGGTTAGCTGTCAGATTCTTAAGCATCGCCGTCATAGTCCAATTTCTACTTTTTATAAAAAGGAGGCGAAGATAGGAGTATAACTCAGAATAAGCTCAATATTCGTATTAAGAATTATTATAATATGTAGTATATCAATACTTTAGGCCATATATGGCCGCTTACATCGATCGGCGATATTTCCCACCGACAGCATAAAGTGCATTGGTGATCTGCCCAAGTGTGCAACATTTTGCTGCTTCTATCAACTCATCGAAGAGGTTCTCATTGTCTACTGCTTTTGTCTGTAGTCGCTTAAGCGCTGCGCTGCTCACATTTTCATGCAAGCTATGTAATGCATTCAGATTTGTAATCTGGACTTCTTTTTCTTCTCTTGTTGATCTGATAACCTCCTCAGGAATTACTGTCGGTGAGCCCTTAGAAGAAAGGAAGGTATTGACACCGATAATAGGAAATTCGCCAGTATGCTTGAGCGTTTCATAATAGAGACTCTCCTCCTGAATCTTGCTTCTTTGATACATGGTTTCCATCGCACCTAAGACACCCCCACGCTCAGTCAATCGATCAAACTCTAGTAATACGGCTTGCTCGACGAGATCAGTCAGTTCTTCTATTATAAATGAGCCTTGCAGCGGATTCTCGTTCTTAGCCAGACCGAGTTCATGGTTAATAATCATTTGGATTGCAACGGCGCGTCTCACACTTTCTTCCGTTGGAGTGGTGATCGCTTCGTCATAGGCGTTCGTATGGAGAGAGTTACAGTTATCGTAGATCGCATAGAGTGCCTGTAAAGTCGTTCTGATATCATTAAAGTCAATCTCTTGAGCATGGAGTGATCGACCTGAAGTCTGAATATGGTATTTGAGTTTCTGAGCACGCTCATTGGCGCCATACTTATGCTTCATTGCTTTGGCCCAGATTCTTCTTGCAACTCGTCCTATTACTGCATATTCTGGATCGACGCCATTAGAAAAGAAGAAAGAGAGGTTAGGTGCAAAGGCATTAATATCCATTCCTCGAGATAAGTAATACTCTACGAAAGTGAAGCCATTAGATAAGGTAAAGGCCAATTGGGTTATCGGATTAGCACCTGCCTCAGCAATATGATAACCAGAAATAGATACAGAATAAAAATTCCTTACTCCATGGTCAATGAAATATTGCTGCACATCCCCCATCAATCGAAGTGAGAACTCAGTAGAGAAGATACAAGTATTCTGAGCTTGGTCCTCTTTTAGAATATCCGCTTGTACAGTTCCTCTGACTGACTTTAGTGCCTTCGCTTTTAGCTCTGCATAGATAGCTGGCTCCAGGACCTGATCTCCTGTCAGGCCAAGAAGCATCAGACCTAGTCCATCATTGCCATCAGGTATATCGCCTTCATAATGAGGCCGCGCCTTACCTTTATCATCATATAACTCTTTGAACTTGGCTTCGACTTTGGATTCTAGTCCATGTTCTTTGATATAGAACTCACATTGCTGATCGATAGCTGCATTCATAAAGTAAGCTGCGATCGTTGCTGCTGGACCATTAATCGTCATCGAGACCGACGTCTTAGGATTACATAGGTCAAAGCCAGAATAGAGTTTCTTGGCATCATTGAGTGAAGAGATATTCACACCAGAATTACCAACCTTACCATAGATATCAGGTCGATGGTTAGGATCCTCTCCGTATAAGGTTACACTATCAAAAGCGGTAGAGAGTCTTTTAGCAGGCATGCCCTTAGATAGGTAATGAAATCGCTTGTTCGTTCTCTCGGGACCACCTTCTCCAGCAAACATTCGGGTAGGATCTTCGCCTCTTCTTTTGAATGGAAAGACACCTGCTGTAAATGGAAATTCCCCAGGGACATTCTCCTGCTTGACCCACTGTAGAATATCACCCCAATCTCTATAATTAGGTAGGACAACTTTCGGAATTTTATTATGCGAGAGAGACTGAGTATGGTTCTGTACTGTAATGACCTTGTCTCGAACTTTGTAAGAATATTCGTCTGCAGTATAACTATTCTTTTTAGCTGACCAGTTCTCTAGAATTGTTTTATTATCCTTGGATAATTCTTGTTCTAGGTCTTTCTCTACTTTTTCTAATTGGCTTACTACAGCTGCATCAGTAACGAGTTTCTTCGTTGACCTCAGTCCGAATAATTTTGAAGCGATATCCGCTTGCGCTTTTGCAGATTTATCGTATCCATGAATCGTTTCTGTTATCTCTGACAAATAGCGTATTCGACTTGGGGGAATGATGTACTGCTTTTCTGATTCACCTTCAGTTAAAGTGTTTATACTAGTCCCTTCAAACAATCGCTTCATCAGATTATTGAATACCACATTAACGCCAGGGTCATTAAACTGTGAAGCAATCGTACCGAATACAGGCATCGTCTTGACATCTGATTCCCATAAATCATGATTACGTTGGAACTGCTTCTTAACATCCCGCAAGGCATCTAGAGAGCCTCTCTTATCGAACTTATTAATAACTATCAGTTCTGCAAAATCTAACATATCGATTTTCTCTAATTGAGAAGCAGCACCGAATTCTGGTGTCATTACATAAACAGAAAAGTCAGCATGATCCACAATCTCAGAATCAGACTGTCCGATTCCTGAAGTCTCTAGGACAATTAGATCAAAGCCCGCGTTTTTAAGTATGGCAATAGTCCCATCTATATGTTTATTCAGGGCAGCGTTATACTGCCGTGTGGCGAGGGAGCGCATGAATACCCTGGAATCTGAAATAGAATTCATTCTGATGCGATCCCCTAGTAGTGCACCACCGGTCTTTCTCTTAGATGGATCGACTGAGATAATAGCAATCGTCTTTTCTTTATATTCTGATAGATATCTGAGTACCAATTCATCTACTAGACTAGACTTCCCAGCACCACCTGTACCTGTTATTCCGAGGACTGGTGTGGTACTGGTCTTCGCTTTCTCTTTGAGGTCAGCTAACCATGATTTGTTCTCTTCGGGATAGTTCTCTATCGCAGATATCAGACGTGCAAGTGCCACTGGGTCAGAGCTAGACATCCTCTTAAGTTGACCATTCAGTTCAGCAGCAATCGGGAAATCACATTGTTGTAACAGATCGTTAATCATACCCTGCAAGCCCATAGACCGACCATCATCAGGCGAATAGATCTTAGTGATGCCATAGTCATGAAGGTCTGCAATCTCAGAAGGCAGTATCGTTCCTCCACCACCACCGAAAATCTTAATATGCTCTGCGCCTTTTTCTTTTAGTAGGTCATAGGCGTACTTGAAAAATTCATTGTGCCCTCCTTGGTATGAAGTAAGGGCTATGCCTTGTACATCTTCTTCTATAGCAGCATCCACAATCTCATGTACTGGACGATTATGTCCTAAGTGAATGACCTCCGCACCAGACCTCTGTATGATCCGTCGCATAATGTTGATCGCCGCGTCGTGACCATCGAAGAGAGACCCAGCTGTGAGTATTCTAATCTTATTCTTAGCGGTATAAGGCGCAATTTTTTCCATGTCTTTATCTCAAGTGAATTAGATCGCAACAGGTGCGAACAATAAATAATATCAAATCTGCAACTTATCTGGTGGTTACGGTCTCTTGAATTCTGGCTTCCTTTTTTCTAGAAAAGCACTAACCCCTTCTGTACTTTCTTCTGACTCCAAGGCTTCTCCGAAAATGACCTTTTCTTTGACAAAGCCATTAGCTGTTTTATCGAAAAAGGCATTGACCGTTCCTATAATATTAGAAACGGCAATCGGTCCCTTAGTAGAAATCTTAGTAATAATCTTGCGAGCAACATTAAGCAATTCTTCCGGAGGTGTCACGTGTGTTACTAGACCATATTCTAGTGCCTTGACACTATCTATCATGTCGCCAGTCAGTAGTAGTTCCATCGCTCTACCTTTACCAATATATTGTATCAGCCTCTGAGTACCCCCGTATCCAGGAATCAATCCTAGGTTAACTTCAGGCTGACCGAACTTGGCATTGTCAGAACAGATTCTCATGTGGCAGGCCATCGCTAATTCATTGCCACCACCGAGCGAATAACCATTAACAGCAGCGATAACTGGTACGGCACAACTTTCGATGCTATCGTACACTTTATGACCATAGGCTGATTTCTCATAGCCGGCCTGCTTATCTAGATTAGTGAATTCTGTAATATCTGCCCCCGCGATGAACGCCTTCTCCCCAGAGCCTGTAATGATGACACCTTTGATAATACTAAAGTCTAGTCCTTCTGCGAATAAGTAATGGAATTCCTCCATGACTTGTGCGTTAATCGCATTCATAGCCTTAGGCCTATTCACAGTTATTGTTGCTATCCCTTCTTCTATCTCTAGCTTTAATGCTTTGAGTTCCATATCTTATTTTAAGTTAATGACTTTTCTGAGAAGATTAATTCCGACCCGATTCGAATCTTCAGATATCCTCCAGTAATAAGCTGTCACAATATACCCAGTTCCGACCACTATTGATTTAGCTATGATATTGAAAAATGGTGAACCTAAATCAGGAAAAACCATATATAAGGCCATACAGACTAATAACAGGACGAGTGTCTTCAGATTACTCACTGAAAATGGCTGCATTCTATACTGTGTATAAATAAAAATCAGCTTGATAAGGTTGTAGAAAAAGAGGGAAATGGCCGTTGCTATAGCTGCACCTGTAATCCCGTATAGCGGAATAAGCTTAATATTCAGGATAATATTACTGACTCCGAGTATCAAGAGAAAAATCAGATTATATCGATACTTGGGTGAATAGATAATGATATGGGTATTTACACTGGTCAGCATGTCTATTAGCTTACTACTGGCAAGGATTAGGAAAATCATTCTTGCATTGGGAAAAGTAGAGGGGTCTACTGATAGAGAAATGACATCTTCCAGTATGAACCATAAAACAATAAACACCAGTCCGCCTAATAAGAATAGGTTAATAGATGCTTTTTTATAGATCATATCTAATTCCTGCCTATCATCCTCCTGCCAAGCCTTGGATATAATCGGTGCTGCAATCTGGCCTAGGGATCTCGTCGGATACTCTAGCATATTGGCGATAAAAGCTGTCTTAGAGAAAAAACCATTCTGAGCCATCCCTAAAAAGAAAGGTATCATAATCGTATCCAATCGCCAAGCTAGGCTATTGCCTATCTGATTGAGACTACCGAACATCGCGAACTTGGCCATACCTCTGTAACCATCGAATTCTGGAGGTCGTCTCAACTTACCAAACTTCAGCACTTTGAGATAGAGTAAATAGCCAATCATAATAAGTACCGCAGCTACAAAGAATCCGATTAGACCATAATTAAATGCGACCCGACCCCAATCAAAATAGATATAAATCAATATCAAGGTCGGGAGGTAGAGCTTAAAGCCTAATCGGTCTACTAATTCAGGAACCACAATCCTCAGGCTATTTGTCGATTGCGAAATCAAGAACTTAAGTAAGATCATCAAAGCCAGCAGTATGAGTATATACTTTTCATTCTGATTAATAATCTCAGCGTTAGGCACCTGGAACCTAATCATCAGATCGACTAGGTCGTCCTTAGCAAAATACCATACAAGCAAGAACAAGCCAAAGGCCGCTATCAATGCTACCAAGACCAAGGACAGTAAGCCATTATATTGCTGCTTATCGTTCTTACTGAAACTTGGAAAATACTTAACCAGAAGAGTCAAGGCCCCACCAGTGGCAAAGGGGATAAGGAGGAATACAAAACTATATAACCACTGTGCGTAGCCATAGATTTCGTCATTAAGTGGGTATACGAATAAGATAGCCAAAGCGCCTACGATGGCGCCTAGGTAATTGACTAAGGTGGACTTTATGCCTTGTCGGATTATGACGCCCATCTACAAAGGATTGTCATCATATATAGATAAAGTTACTTCTGTTTTTTCTGCTGCTTAGCCCAGCTATTTCTCAGCTCAACAGTCCGATTTAGAATGAGCTTTTCTGGGGTAGAGTCTTTGTCTTTTACAAAATAGCCTTTACGCATAAATTGTAAAGATTCATCGTCCCTGACCTTAGCTAAGTAGGCTTCAGCTATTGCCATGTCATTGACGACTAGAGAAGCCTCATTATAGAATTCAAGAAAATCTTTGTCTTCATGAGAATTAGGTGTCGGATCAGTGAACAACCTATCATATAGTCGTAGCTCTACTGGTACCCCGGATGTCGTATCGACCCAGTGCATCGTGCCTTTGACCTTGATACCTGAATTATCAGAGCCGCTTTTGCTCTCGGGAAAGTAAGTACAATGAACTTCGCTGACTCGACCATCAGCATCAGTCTTATAACTATCAGCCTTTACAATATATGCCCCCTTGAGACGGACATGCTTATCTGGTGCGAGTCTAAAGTACTTCTTAGGAGGATCGAGCATGAAGTCGTCGCGGTCGATCCATATCTCCTTAGAGAAAGACATCATATGTTTTCCAGCTGCTTCGTCCTGAGGATTATTCACTGAAGGTAATTCTTCTACTTGGCCTTCTGGATAATTTGTGATGACTAATTTGATGGGGTCGGTTACAACCATAACACGAGTCGCTATTTCATTCAGGTCATCTCGAATCACTGATTCTAACAAGTCCATTTCTTGTAAGTTGTCTCTCTTCTGTACTCCCGTCAATTCACAGAATCTCCTGATACTTTGAGGTAAGTAACCTCGTCGTCTGAGGCCTGATATCGTTGACATTCTTGGATCATCCCAGCCATTGACTAGGTTGTTTTCTACAAGTTTGAGCAGGCGTCTCTTAGAAGTGATCATATAGGCCACATTCATCCTTGCGAATTCGTATTGCTTAGATGGAAAGATGCCTAGCTTCTCTATGAACCAGTCATATAATGGTCGGTGATGCATAAACTCTAAGGAGCAACAACTGTGTGTAATCCCCTCTATCGAATCTGACTGACCATGCGCAAAGTCATACATCGGATAGATGCACCACTTGTCACCAGTATTATGATGATGTGCATGCTTGACACGATAGATAATCGGATCTCTCATCAGCATATTAGGTGCTGCCATATCTATTTTAGCCCGAAGCACTTTGGTCCCATCAGCGTAATCACCAGCCTTCATCTTTCTAAACTCCAGCAAATTCTCTTCTGCAGTTCGATCGCGGTAGGGACTGTCTGTACCTGGTAACTTATGAGTACCCTTCATCTCTGCGATCTGATCTGGTGTCGACTCATCCACATAGGCATGGCCATCCACTATCAACTTCTCAGCATATTCGTATAGCTGTCCGAAATAATTAGAAGTATATAATGCCTCTCCTTCCCACTCGTACCCAAGCCAATTAATATCCTGCTTGATCGCTTCTACGTATTCTAAGTCTTCTTTGACCGGATTGGTATCATCGAAACGGAGGTTGGTTTTTCCACCATATTTCTTTGCAGTCTCGAAATTAATCCAGATTGCTTTAGCATGACCAATATGTAAATAGCCATTCGGTTCTGGAGGGAATCGCATATGCACACGACCAGCATGCGTTTCATTCTGCAGATCGCTCTGTATAATCTCATCTATGAAGTTCTTCTTTTCTTTTTCTTCTATTTTATCATCACTCATGACCAAGCTCATTTTAGATATAATTAGGTTACATATATTCTGGCATCTCGATACCAAGTAGTTTCATCGCAGCACTAAGTCTTTCTGCAACCAGTTCACTTAGTGCAAGTCTGAATCCCCGAGTCTCTTCTTGTTCAGCATTCAGGATACGACAATCATGATAGAATCGGTGGTAGGCCTTAGCTAAGGCATAACAATAGTTGGCGACTAATGACGGATCATACTTGTTCATTGCCTCACCTAACATCGCTTCGTAAGAGGTTAAGAGAACGATCAACTCTTTTTCGATCTCTTGTAATTCTTGCTTGTAGTTATTCAGGTCATAGTCTGGTCTCTCTGATACTCTTCTCAGTATAGATCTGATTCTGACATAGGCGTTCTGGATGTAAGGACCTGTCTGCCCTTGCATGTCTACAGACTCCTTAGGGTCAAAGGTCATTCTCTTTTTGGGATTCACTTTGATGATAAAATACTTTAGCGCTGCCATACCGATCTTACGGAATACATCAGTTCTCTCTGCGTCAGTCAGCCCCTCTAAGCCTCCTCTTTCTTGAGAAGCATTCCTTGCCTCTGAGATCACCTCTTCTATCAGCTCATCTGCATCGACGACTGTCCCTTCTCTAGACTTCATTTTGCCTGTAGGCAGATCAACCATCCCATAGGAAAGGTGATATAAATTATCTGCGTAAGGTTCTCCTAGTCGTTTTAGGATTTCAAATAAGACTTTGAAATGATAGTCTTGTTCATCCGCAACGACATAGACCAGTTTATCCATTTTGTATTTGGCATATCGCATGTGGGCCGTACCCAAATCTTGGGTGACATATACGGCTGTGCCGTCACTCCTCAGGACCAATTTCTGATCCATCTTAGCATCCTCTAAATCAACCCAGACACTGCTGTCTTCTTTCTGATAGAAAATCTTATCCTGTAGTCCTTGCTGAACGAATTCTTTACCTAGAATATACGTTTCGGATTCATAATTCACGACATCGAAATCTATCCCTAGTGCGTCGAAAGTTTTATCGAAGCCCTCATACACCCAATCGTTAAGTTGTTTCCACAAGGCAAGTGTTTCTGGATCACCAGCCTCCCACTGAAGTAGCATATCCTTGGTTCGCTTACCTATCTTACTGTGCTCATTAAAGTACTTATTCTTGTATGATTTAAAGAAGGTTTCTTCTAAGTCACCATCTTTAGATAAAGACTTATATATTGCTTGTCCCTTCTCAGTACTTTGCCAAGCCTTGTATTCAGACTGGAAAAGTTGCTCAAAAGCCACATAGTATTTCCCGACAAAATGATCACCCTTTATACCCTGACTTTCTGGTGTTGCGCCATCTGCGGATTCTTTCCAAGAGAGCATACTTTTGCAGACGGCGATACCTCGATCATTGACCACCTGAGTCTTAACCACTTTATAGCCATTAGCCTCTCCTATTTGGGCCATAGACCAGCCGAGTAAGATATTTCTTATATGCCCTAGATGGATCGGTTTGTTGGTATTCGGAGAACAGAATTCGACCATCAAAGTCTTACCGTTCTGTATGGGAGCCTGTCCGCATTTAACTGTGAGTTCACTCAAGGTCTGGAGCCAATAGCGCTTGGATAAGCTTAGGTTAAGGAAGCCCTTGACAACATTATAGCCTGTGACTAGATTGGACTCAGCCTGTATCCTTTCGCCAAGTTCCTGCCCTATTTCTTCAGGCTTTTTCTTGATTGCTTTGACTAACGGGAACACCACAAAAGTGTATTCTCCCTCAAACTCCTTCTTCGTCGGGCTGATAAGTAGCTGACCATCATCGATGCGATGGTCGTATAAGCCTGCAATTGCTGTGTGTATATCCTTTTTTAGAGTGGTCAGCATAGGTGTACTATCCTTGTATATATGAACTGCGAAAATAGCTTATCTAGTTAAGTATTGCCTACTCTAAAGTTATATCGGTGCAAAGAAACTAAAGATAGTCTGACCATAATTTCTCTGATCGACTAAGGCAGGATGATCAGAAAGGCTCACTGTTGGATTATGCTCCAAGACTAATAAGCCCTCAGGTCTCAGTAGGCCACCGTCTAAGATGAGATCAGGAATCTCTGGTATGTTCTTCAGAGGATATGGGGGTCCAGCAAAAATATAATCGAAGTCCCGTTCGCACTTCTTAATGTAGGAAAAGACATTCATCTTATGTATCGTCAATTCCTCTCCGATGTCTAGCTTCTCCCTCATCTTGTGTACAAAGGTCACACAGCCACCAAATTTGTCTACATAAGTCGCGTCAGTACAGCCCCTAGAGATACATTCGTAACAATGGTTTCCTGTCCCACCAAAGAGGTCTAGAAAGGCGATTTCACTGAAATCTATCTTGTTAGCTAGTATATTATACAAACCTTCCTTAGAGATATCTGTTGTCGGCCGCGTAGGCCACTTCTTTGCCGGTGGGGTAAAACGTTGTCCACTGAATCTACCGCCGATTATCCGCATGTCCTACACAACTGGAGGTCGAAGTAATTAGATGGGTGGTGTGGCAATGGCTGGCTTAGCTCTAAGTCTTGCTCTACAAAGTAGATCTGATCGACATATTGATTTACCAACTCTATCCTAGACTTATCAGAGCTCATATCCCCAGATAGGAGAACGGGCACTACTGACTTATCAATCTGAAACCGCTGAAGTATTAGCTGAATGAAGTATAAATAGTCGGCTTCATAGTAACAGTCATATTGATTATAGAGTTGGAAGCCCTGATCATTTACATAACATACATGCAATTTATTCTCTGAGGAATAGAAGACGAGTGATCTGTTTTTCTTATTCAGGTGATCAATCATAGCTGTAGAGATATGCACGACGCCATCTGCTGATTCTAAGGTTAGGAGAGAATCGATAATTGGCCTATCGATGTAGTGCAAGGTCGTTATCGCTTCAGTACGTGTCTCGTCTACCATCTGGTCATGGTCAGAGATGTGACCTAGGTCATACAGCCCAGTAAAGTATAGATCAAAAGCATGGTCTAGATAAGCACCAGAAGGAATATGCACATAAGGCTTATAGGTAGACATGGCCTTGGTCTGTGTAAGGTCATAATGGTAATTCCAGATTTCTATCAGGTTAGGTAGGCTCTGGTGAGGGTGATACCCTGTCTTAGCAAGGATGCCCGATTCGTCCCATAATCCATAAAAAAAACTGTCTCTGTAGATTACTAAAGACAGTTCTTTTATCTGGGTATTTTCTTCTAGATGATCAAATGCTAGGCTTACCTTTCCCAATTTCCTGATAAGTTAGGTGCATTCATATTACCGAACTTAATTAGCGCATCTGGATTGTATGAATTGTCATACTTCCTGTACTTATCATCGGAAAATGGGCCCATGAAGTTTTTCCATCTGGTACCTACTTCTACGACATTCACCAAGGTCGACTGATAAGTCATCGTATCAGCAGCAATATCGAACACACCACCATCAAACGGGATATATCTTAATGAATCCAAGTTCATAGGGGCTTTTGCCATCAATGAATCATAGGCTGACTTGTATGAAATCTCTTGTCGAAATTCCTCAGTCGCATTGACATCATCTTCATTACCGAAGGTCGTTATAATCTTAATACTGTCATTTTTGATTACTTGACTAAGTGTATCAAAGCTTGGCGCAAATTCACCAGTGACTAAACGATAAATCTCTTGGGCAGATCTGATTTTCTCTAATTTATTGACCACCACATCCTTTCTGACCTTTTTTTCTGCTTGGAAGGCAATAGGCTCGCGGATGTTCATGTAGAGGGCATAAATCAGGAACCCTACTACGAGAAGCAATATCAAATTAATAATGGTCTTCATTTCTTCTTTTTCAATTAAAATATCAATCAGTCCCTTGGAATATGTGAAATAAGCAAATTTTCAAACAATATTCAGCTTATTCCATAATGATTTTCGATAGTTAAGGGATATGCACGACTCTATAACGATAAGCATATGATGTCAGTCAGTTGTATTTTGGTGCGTGACACCCTGTATATTTGCGTCATGGAACAACCGTATATATTGGCAATAGAGTCATCCTGTGATGATACCTCAGCCGCTGTCATCCATGGTCAAAAGGTGCTCAGCAATATTGTTTCTGTCCAGACCGCACATGCGGCTTATGGTGGTGTCGTCCCAGAACTGGCCTCTAGAGAGCATCAGCAGCATATTATACCTGTCGTAGACGCTGCTCTCAAAGGTGCTGGTGTCACAATGCAAGATCTGGATGCTATTGCAGTCACCAGAGGTCCAGGGCTCCTAGGTAGCTTAATCGTCGGTGTCACCTACGCTAAGGCCTCAGCTCTAGCTCTTGGCGTCCCACTTGTAGAGGTGCATCATATGCATGCACATGTCCTCGCACATTTCGCTGAGGCGCCTTATCCTGAATTTCCCTTCTTATGTCTGACGGTCTCTGGTGGACATACCCAAATCATCTTAGTTAATGGCCCATTAGACATGGAGATTTTAGGTCAAACCAAAGACGATGCCGTCGGTGAAGCGTTTGATAAAACAGCTAAAATGCTCGGACTACCCTATCCAGGTGGCCCTCTGGTCGATAAATATGCTCAACAAGGGGAGGCGATATATCCTTTTACCTTAGCCAAAGTGCCTGAACTCGATTACAGTTTCTCCGGCATAAAGACTGCAATCCTCTACTTTCTGAGAGCTGGTATCAAAGAGGATCCAGAATTTATTAAGCACAATATGAATAATATCTGTGCCTCTGTCCAGCAGGCGCTCATCGATATGCTCATGGTCAAACTAAAATTAGCAGCTCAGCAAACAGGAATCAAAGATATCGCTATAGCTGGCGGGGTCTCGGCCAACTCAGGCCTTCGCGCAAGGCTTAAATCGGATGGTCTAGCAGCAGACTGGAATTGCTACATTCCAGATTTCGAATATTGTAGGGATAATGCCGCTATGATAGGTATCGCAGCCTACTTCAAGTATCTGAAAGCTGATTTTTCTGGGCAAGACATGACGGCCTCAGCTCGTATGGAATTCTAGTATCTAGACGTTCTTCTGAGCATCTATAATCTTCCCTTTGAGAATATTGAATTCGTCATCTGTGAGCATCCCATCATTCTTCATCTGCGTGATGGATTCTAATTGCTTGACAAAGTCCTTGACGAGCGGTTTAGATTTATTCTCACTCATCTTGTCTACGACTTCTTCGGCTTCATCATGCTGCTTCTTGCCTTTCTTCTCCATCTCTCTGGCCATCTGCTTCCCTTTCTCGAATTTCTCATCATAATACTTCTTTAGTCTAGATGGGTCAAAATCTAAGAAGGTCCCTCCTGTCTCAAAGTGTGTCTTGAAAACTTCGCCTATCGCATAGGTCGATGCGCCTGATAAGACGGCTAAGGTCACACCACCTATCATAGTACCGACAACAGGAATAAACTTTACTGCCCGAGCACCTAATCTGGCTAGGCCTGACCCAGTAAGTGCCGTGATGACAGCCTTACCTTCTGATTCCTTGAAGTCTAGCTCATAGACCTTGCACAATTGTCTAATCATATCCAGCTGGATGGCACCTACTGCAAAGAAATCAGCTACTGGTACAGGAATAAAACCCGCGCCCATGGCCCAAATCATGTGATTCTTGATCACTGAGTTAGCATGTGATGTCCTAGCGGTGTCTTTTTTCTTTTCTGCCATATTCCAATTGTTTGTAACCTTCTAATTCTCAAGAAGTAGGAGTAGTTCAATAAACGTGCTATTTATCGATAAAAATCATAGATCTTTATAGGAATTAGATCGAACAAGCCTATTATACTCTTCTTGTCGGTGTCCAGATACCTGATTCTATCCCTCTTAGGTATAGGAAAAAACCGCTAAGTAAGGCCCAATTCATCATATTGAAATAAGCAACATGCCTCAAAGGTTTCAGTTGTATGTTCATCTTCTTAAAGATAAGATCGAGTAAAGGAATAAGAAGATGCCAGACTATCTGAAGTCCCACAACCAAGCTAAAGAACCAAGACCCCAACCAAGCCAAGCATAAGCTACTGAAAAATAACATGATCATCAATAAGGGCCCTATCCATCTGAGTGCCTTATGCGATATGAAGGCGAAGCCTAATTTTGAAAATGGATTAAGCGCCTTTCTGAATCTAAATAAGTTCTGGAAGTTACCTGCAGAAATTCTTTGCTTCCGCTTGAATTCTTCTTTGATTTCATGGGAGACAGGTTCTTCGCAAATTGCTGATAACTCATTAATCACCAGCTTTTCTTGTTCTAAGACCAGCATGGCCAGATGAAAGTCATCGACTAGGAAATGCTTAGGAACTGGCTGATAAAGTACTGACCGCATAGCGAAACAGCCGCCAAAGGGACCAATCATCTTACCCCAAGCCTTGGACTCATTGTGCTTAAGTCGTAACTCCCCATTCAGGTACTGATCTTCTGATTCTGAGATTCCTTCGGGCTTGGTACCTGTGTAGGTCATGTGTGCATCTACTAAGCCTATCTCAGGATTACTAAAGTGTTGCACTAGGCGTGTAATCGTATTGGTTCTCAACATGACACTCGCATCGGTGCATAGATAGATAAGCGTCTCTTCTCGGCCTGCCATCTTAGCTAATTGGTTGATAATGGATGGCTTACCTTGTCTTTCTGCAAAGGCGATGAAGTGGATATTATCGTGGGCCCAACTCAGTTCGCTGAGAATCTTATTCGTCTTATCAGAAGAATTATCAGACCCGACATAAATATGCAGCTTAGCTAGTGGATAATCCTGCTGGAGCAAGGTCTGCATCTTAGCGCCGATCACGGCTTCTTCATTATGCGCAGCCATAAGGACAGCAACAGATGGCAGATCATTGTTAGATAAGTATTTGTTCTCGTTCAGCGATTTTCCTTTGGCCAAAAAGGCCATAATTAATGGATATAGGATATAAGTGTGAAGGAGTAAAAAGACACTCAACCAAAACATAATATGGAACAGTAGGATCACTTACCTAAAAGTAAGAAAAGCTCCATGTTGATCCCTATACCGAATGAAATAACAAAGAACAAAGTAGAGATTGCCATTTGCTTCAGGTAGGGATCTAGGTCTCCGGCAGCAAGTTTAGTTTTGACTGCGTGGATATTGATATAAAACAAAGGCAGGACTAATAGGAACACAAATTGTAATGGCGTGTAATAATGCAGCATATTATAGGCTACTGCACACAGGACACTGACGACCAGTAAAGTCATATGATAGTAAGTCGCCCGTTGTCGTCCTAACCGAGCAGGTATCGACCGCTTGCCAGCTAGACGATCTGATTCTATATCTCTGATGTTATTGACATTGAGCACCGCGACTGTAAGTAGTCCGAGCGCTGTACCGGGCAAGACCAAATCCCAACGACAATGTCCAGTATGCAGAAAATAGGTTCCTAAGACGCCTAGTAATCCAAAGAATAGAAATACGGCTAGATCTCCTAGGCCAGCATAACCGTAAGGCTTCCTGCCATTAGTATATAAGACAGCCGCAGCGATAGAAACCAAACCTAAGAGAAGAAAGATAACTAGAACTCTAACAGATAGACCTGAGAAGTATAGCAGACAACAACCAAGTATGACAGTCACAGCACCGCAGACATAAATCGCTCTCAGCATGGCCTCAGCAGAAATAGCCCCAGACTGCACAGCTCGTGCTGGACCTTTTCTATCTAGTGAATCAGCACCATGCTTCGCATCTCCATAATCGTTAGCTAGGTTAGAGAGGACTTGTAAGCTCATCGCCGTACAGAGAGACAGAACAAACACTTCAATACTGAAAAACCCATTAAACAAAGACAAAAAAGAACCCATTCCTATGCTGGCTAAGGCCAATGGTAGGGTACGTAATCGCATTGCTGTTATATATTCCTTCACTGCAGTCAAACACCAAAATTAAGGATTTGTTATTTGGATAGTGACGCCCTCACTATGACTTGAGAACTCAGGTGCATAGACTGACTGTATACGAGCTATGCCATTACTAAAAGTACCTCTATGCGCTGCAAAGACATCGTACTCAAAAACAAAATTACCTTTTGGGATAAAATCAAAGTAAAAGTAGCTCGCTAAGTCCTTCGTACTCTCATAGTAACCAAGTCCATTCTGATACTTATAGCTGCTTATCACATTAAGCGGTTCGAGGCCACTAGAACGCATATCGCTTAACTCTATAAATTCCATGGGTCTATCCACTTGTAGAGTCAATCTAATCCGCAAGCGATCACCAGACGTTACTTTTTCTCCTGCACTAATAGCAACCAATTCTTCACCTTGATTTGTATTCCTTACCTTATATATCGCCTTTGACAATTGCATAGGTGTCTCCTCGAAGTCTTCTATCTTATCCAAGTCTTCGTAATACTGCCAGTACATAGCACCCCAACAGACATGGTCATTAGAATTACTGATTCTCACAAATCTATTATTCTTATCAAAATCTCCTGCAGTCCACTCATTCTTCTGGTAGGAAAGGTCACTACTACCCTGCTCGAAGTTGATTGGCTTGTCATAGTCATTTATCATAGAGGCAAAAATGGGCTTGATCTCTGTCGGAGCTCTATTGTATTTCAGATAAGCATAACAAGCCGCAATTGTCCCTTTGGATGTCTTCCAACTATTGGTTTGTTTATGCTTAAGCAGC
>CALEAC010000044.1 GCA_937944095.1 uncultured Saprospiraceae bacterium | reverse complement strand
CCCATTGATATGCTGAGCAGACAAACTGAATCCGAAAAAGAAAAAACTCAATACCCAAACTGCTGTTCTCATATGTTGCTTCTAGTCAAAAATGCAGTTAAAAGTCAAGTATTTCAAATTACCATGTTACTACAGTGGAATCAAAATCTTCTATAAATTTAGAAGGTTATATATTCATCAAATGAAAATCAAGAATATCTACGTTGCTGCAACCATGCAACATGTCGGAAAGACTACTTCCACCTTAGGACTAGCCGCTAGTTTTAAAAAGCAAGGTATTAATACTGGTTATTGTAAGCCAGTCGGACAGAAACATGTCGAACTGAAAGGCAGTGTCGTAGACAAGGACGCTGTCCTATTCGCAGATTTGCTCAAACTGGATATCGAACCAAGTATCCATAGTCCAGTGATTATTGGGAAAGGGGCCACGGCGAAGTATCTCGAAAACCCTGATGCGGTCGACTTAGAACAGATGATAACTAACGCAAGGAGGACCTTAGAGGCGACTCATGATGGTGTTATCTATGAAGGGACTGGGCACCCTGGTGTTGGCTCAGTAGCTGGTGTATCTAATGCGCGCGTGGCACAATTGCTAGATGCGGAGGTCGTTATGGTGGTAGAGGGTGGTGTAGGTAGTACTATAGATATGCTGAACATGACCACCGCACTATTCAGAGAGCATAATGTGCCAATCGCTGGGGTTATCGTGAATAAGGTCCTTCCTAGCAAAATGGACATGGTTAAGAAATATGTCAAGATCTGGTTAGACAAAAACGACCTTAAGTTACTGGGGGTGGTTCCACATGACAATACCTTGGGTTATCCACTGGTTTGGACCATAGCGAAGACCATTAATGGTGTTATAGAATTACATAATGAGAAAGGCTTTAATAAGGTCGAAAAAATATTAGCTGGATCTCTAGTTGATTTGGATTCATTGACGAAGTCTAGTGATAACCTATTGGTTGTCAGCTCACGAGTCATAGACGAAGCCATACTTAGGATCAAAACAATCTCAGAAACAGAGGGATTTGAGGATACACCTCTCAGTGGTGTCGTTGTCACTGGGGCCGATCCATTATCACCTATCAGTGAGAATTATATTAAGGAATTCAACCTGCCACTAGTGCGCACAGAACTAGACACCTTCGGTGCAGTCATCAAAATTTCAAACTTGGAAGTAAAAATCAACCGACGAACACCGTGGAAGATATCCAAGGCAATCGAACTAATCAATGATCATGTAGATATTGATTATCTAATACAGAACTTGAAAGTAGATGAGTAAATAAGTCTATTTCAGTATGATTACACCATCTGCAAGGAACTTCAGTTCTTCTTCTGGCTCTGTAATCGCAGCGATTTCTTCTGCACTTTTGCCTTCGTCCTCAGCATAGTGGCGCAGTTCGTCGACAGAAGTGACCTCTCTGTATGCGATGCCATCTACAATGACGTTAGATCCAGTCAGGTCTAGCGGCATGAAAAAGCCATAATCCTTAAACTTGACAAATATGGATTCTTCTGCAGTTCCTGCGGTAGGTACTAGGTTCATCCAGCAACCTTTGACTTGGCACACACTTTCTACCTTAGCCTTAAGTTGTGTCTTGACGGTATCTTGTTTATCTAATTTTGCTATGATTGAGGCGATATCTTCTGGGTCGTTCATTTTGACTTCAGCGCCAATATTCTCTCCTAGAGCACTCATTTTTGCCTTTGGGCTTTTGCAAGAATAACAAACAAAGCAGAGTGTGATTATAGCATAACTTAAGAGATAAGTGATTTTCATAGTGTTGCTTTTTCGATACTAGCGACTAAATTAATGTAATCTCGTGGATTTGAACTTAAAAATAAAGCCTGCTAGAATACTTTGCTTTATCGGAAAGGTTGTCCTATATTTGCACCCCTTTTGAAATCCTGAAACTACAACTCATTTAATGAGACAATATGAGATAACCTTCATCATCGATCCAGTTCTGCCAGGTGATGAAATGAAAGCGGCAGCCAAAGCTTACGAAAAGCTTATTGGAGACGAAGGATGTACCATCGTTAACATTGACGATGTTGGCCTTCAACAACTCGCATACCCTATTAACAAAAAGAATTCTGGCATCTATAAGTGCATCGAGTTCCAAACTGATGCGGGTGATGTCATTCCTAAGATAGAACTTGCCATGAGAAGAGACGAGAGAATCATGCGATTCTTGACTGTCAAGTTGGACAAGTATGCTATTAAGTATAATGAGGACAGTCGTAATGGCCTTATCGGAACGAACAAGAAAGCCTCTACGAAGAAGGAGCCTGAAGAAGTGAAAACCTTTGTTAGAAAGGATGACTTGACACTTATCGAAGGTGTCGGCCCTAAGGCCTCTAAGCTGATGCGTGTATCTGGGATAACGAGCTACACTGCGCTATCAGCCAAGACGCCGAATGAGCTTAAAGACATCTTGACTAAAGGTGGACCTGCTTTCGCTGGTATAGAGCCATCATCATGGCCAGACCAAGCTCAGCTAGCAGCTGACGGTAAATGGACAGAATTAAATAAATTAAAAGCTTCGCTAGTCAACGGCATAGTAGTTGTCGACGCTGAAGAAGAATAAAATTTAGCTTATCATGGCATCTAGAGATGATATAAAATTCTTGAGTAACCCCAATCTAGGGAAAGACAAGAAAAAATACTGCAGATTTAAGAAGTTCGGTATCCGACATGTAGATTATAAGGACGCAGACTTTCTATTACAATTCATAAACCCACAAGGTAAGCTCTTACCAAGACGTATAACCGGCAATTCTTTGAAGTATCAAAAGAAAGTCGCTATAGCTGTCAAGCGAGCTAGACACTTAGGTCTTCTGCCATATGTTGCAGATTTACTTAAATAATAAATCCTAGAACGATGCAGGTCATATTATTACAAAATGTAGAAAACGTAGGTTACAAGCACGACCTTATCAAGGTCAAACCTGGTTTTGGAAGAAACTACCTTATACCACAAGGATTTGCTGTGATAGCTAATGCAACAAACAAGCAGAAGCTAGATAAAATACAGGAAGATATCCTCAAAGAAGAGAATGCCAAGTTAGATACTTATAAGGCAATGGCTCAGAAAATTGCTGGACAGTCACTTACCATTGGTGTCAAGACTGGAACATCTGGAAAGATTTTCGGCAAGGTAACTAATGTCCAAGTGCTAGCTATGCTCAAAGAGAAATTCGATATCGAAATAGAAAGGAAGAAAATTGTGCTACCTGAGGATCCAAAAGAAGTAGGAACTTTCAAGGCCATTGTCAATTTCCATCCTGAAGTTTCAGAAACGATTGACCTAGAGTTAGTCAAAGAATAAGACACATACATACTAGATATAAAAAAGGCCAGCTGTTAATTCAGTTGGCCTTTTACTTTTACTCCTTGAGCTTTCTTCTTAAGATTTTTCCCACATTAGACTTAGGCAATTCTTTTCTGAATTCTAATTCCTTTGGGACTTTGTAGCCCGTCAGATTTTCTTTGCAATGCTGAATCAGTTCTTTCTCAGTCAGTGATTTGTCCTTTTTGACAACGAATACTTTGACTATTTCACCTGAGCGCTCGCTAGGTATACCGATGGCGGCACATTCTAGCACTTTGGGGTGTAAGCAAATCACATCTTCTACTTCATTAGGGTAGACATTGAACCCAGAAACAAGAATCATATCCTTCTTTCTGTCGACAATCTGGAGATATCCTATCTCATCTAATTTGCCGATATCCCCAGTATTGAGCCAGCCATCAGGGGTTATTGTATTCGCTGTTTCTTCTGGCTGATTGTAATAGCCCTTCATGACCTGAGGTCCTCTAACCTGTATCTCGCCGATTTCCCCTATGGCCACTGGGTTACCAGCATCGTCTATGATTCTCAGCTCGGTAGATGGCACTGGTATTCCAGTTGTCCCTAATTTGACCTTGCCCTTAGGATTTATCGTGATGACTGGAGAAGATTCAGTCATGCCGTAACCTTCTGATATGATGGTCCCAGTGTTCTTTTCCCATTCTTCAGCTACAAACCGCTGAAGAGCTGTCCCACCTGCAGCAGCAAATTTAAGATTTGTAAAATCTAGCGCTTTGAAGTTTTCGTTATTGTTCAGGGCATTGTACAAGGTATTGACACCAGTCATGCCGCTGATCTTGTATCTATCGAATTCTTTGACAATGGACTTTAGATCTCGAGGATTGAGGACCATAATAGATAGTGCCCCTAGGTCCATCGCAGCTAAGCAATTTATCGTGAAAGCAAAGATGTGATAGAAGGGTAGGGGGGCAAGGATAATACGTTCTTCGTCATCTGGCAAATAAGCTTCTATAAAAGACCTCATTTGGAGCATGTTCGACACGAGATTCTTATTAGTAAGCATAGCACCTTTACTGACGCCTGTCGTACCTCCAGTGTATTGGTGTACGACAACTGAGTCAGGATGACTTTCGAAGGGTGTAATAGAAAATGCCTTGCCTTGCTTAATAGCGTCTTTGAGTGAGATTGTATTAGGCAGGTTAAATTTCGGCACCATTCTTTTGATATTCTTGATCACGAAATTGACCATGCCTCCTTTCATGCCACCTAACATCTCTCCGATAGAAGTCAGTATAATCGTTTTGATACTGGTCCTAGGCAGTATTTCTTCTAGTTTAGCAGCGAAATTGTTTACGATAACGATTGCTTTGACCTCACTGTCATTGAACTGGTGTTCCATTTCTCGGGGCATGTACAGTGGATTGGTATTGACTACAATCAGACCAGCCTTTAGAGCACCAAACAGGGCAATGGGATACTGTAAGATATTCGGCATCATGAGAGCGATTCTATCGCCCGGCTCTAGGCCTCGGGACTGCAGGTAAGCGCCGAACTGCGTACTATACTTATCTAACTCTTTGAAAGTAATCTCTACCCCCATAGAAGAAAAAGCTTTTTTCTTGCTATGCTTTTTACTGACTTCAGTCATGTAGGCTAGAATAGTCGGATATTCGCTAGTGTCTATATTAGCTGGCACCCCTTCTGGGTAAACGCTGAGCCATGGTCTATCGTTTGACATAATTTATTCTTTGTTTTCCAAGATAGATATTTCATAGTTTTTCACCTATGATTTCTGTGTCACTAAAAATAAAAAATAGTACTATCTTCGCACTCCCTTAATAATAAGGTATTTATTAATGACTGTCTTTTAGCTTGTAAAAGGCATACAAACCTGAATTATCATGTCAAACGACGATAATCTTGAAAAAAACGACCTAGTCGAGAAAGTAGTAGAAACGACAACTGAAACGACAACTGAGGCGACAGAAGTTACTGAAGTCGTCACAGCCACAGCCCCGAAAGCTAAATTAGAAGAAAAAGAAGAACTAGAGGAATTAGAAATAGATCCTTTGGATGAGAATGCCCTTCTAGCTGGTACACCACATGATGACTACGATTGGACGACGACCAATAAGCACCAATTAAGTTATTCTGATCAGGAGATTGCAGACTTTATCAAAGACTACGATCAATCACTTAATAGTATTGCAGAATACGAACTAGTAGAAGCAACTGTTTCATCAATCAATGATGGTAACGTACTTCTAGATATTAACTACAAGTCTGATGGACTTATCTCTCTGACAGAATTCAGAGACACACCTGACATGAAGGAAGGTGATAAGGTCCTAGTCTATGTAGAATCAAGAGAAGATGAAAGAGGCCAACTACAGCTAAGTAGAAGAAAGGCCAAACTCATCAAGGCTTGGGATAACATTATGGATTCCTACGCTAATGGCACGATCCTCAAAGGAACAATTATCTCTAAGACCAAAGGTGGTCTTATCGTGGATATGGGAGGTCTAGAGACTTTTCTTCCAGGATCACAGATAGATATCAAGCCTATTATAGACTATGATTCTTATGTCGGAAAGACTATGGAATTCAAAGTCGTTAAGATTAATGAGGTTATCAAAAACGCTGTTGTCTCTCACAAAGCACTTATTGAGAGCGATCTAGCAGAACAGAGAGAATCTATAATCAGTGGCTTAGAAAAAGGTCAAGTTCTCGAAGGGCTTGTTAAAAACGTGACTGACTTCGGTGCATTTATGGACCTAGGTGGTGTCGACGGTCTACTGTACATTACAGATATATCATGGGGTAGAATCAATCACCCAAGTGAAGTATTAGAATTAAATCAGAAACTTAACGTGGTTGTCCTCGATTTCGATGAGGATAAGAAGAGAATCTCATTAGGTCTGAAGCAATTGCAGCCACATCCATGGGAAGTGCTTGGCGCAGACGTCGCAGAAGCATCTACTGTCAAAGGTAAGATTGTCAATATAGAAGACTATGGAGCATTCCTCGAGATTATACCAGGTGTCGAAGGCCTCATACACGTCTCTGAAGTAAGCTGGAGTAACCAACCGGTTAATGCACGAGAATATTTCTCTCTAGGACAAGAGTTTGATGCTAAGGTCGTGACAATCGATAGAGATGATAGAAAGATGTCTCTATCTATCAAGCAGTTGCTTGACGATCCATGGGTCAATGTCGGTATAGAATATCCAGTAGGATCTACACATACTGGAGAGGTCAAGAACTTGACCCCTTATGGTGTATTTGTTGAGCTTAAAGAAGGCATTGGCGGTATGGTCCACATATCTGATCTTTCTTGGACTAAGAGATATTCACATCCATCTGAATTCACTAAAGTCGGCCAAGACATCAATATCCAGATTCTGGATATTGATATGGATAGTAGAAAGCTATCGCTAGGTCATAAGCAATTGGAGGAGAATCCATGGGATACTTTTGAGAATGTATTCCCAGTTGGTTCTTACCATGAAGCAACAGTCATGAAGAGAGAAGATAGAGGCGCAATAGTACAATTGCCTTATGGCTTAGAAGCCTTTGCACCATTCAAGCATATCAAGAAGGAAGATGGTTCTAATGCCGAAGTGGACGAGAAATTAACCGTAAAGGTGATAGAGTTCAATCGAGACGATAAGAGAATCATAGTGTCTCACTTGAGATACTTGGATGATATCAAGAGAGAAGCAGAAGGAGAAGTTAGAAAAGAGAGAGATAACGAACGCCAGCAGGTAAAAACGGCAATTTCCAAGCAGAACTCTGGCGCAGACGCCACGACTCTAGGTGACTTGGGTGTCTTCTCAGAACTAAAAGGTGCCTTTGAAGCTAATAAAGCTGAGAGTACAGGCCCTGCCCCTGTCATGACACCACCAGCACTTGTTACTGATAAGAAACAAGAGGCCAAAGTCGAAGAGACTAAAGCTGAGACAGTAGAGAAAACTGAGGTTGTAACAGACAATGCTGAAGCCAAAGAGGACAAAGCTGAAGTTGTAGCAGAAAAAGCTGAAGTCGTAACTGAGAAAGTCGAAATCGCAGAAGAGAGTGCTGCTTCTGAAGAAACTGTAGTAACTGAAGCCGTGCCTGCAGTCGTAGCTGCTGGTTCTAGCACAGGAACTACAGCCTCAGATGACCTTAAGAAAATCGAGGGTATCGGACCGAAGATAGCTGAGCACCTTAATAATGGCGGTATTCATTCTTTTGCACAATTAGCAGAAGCACCAGTTACTAGATTACAGGAGATACTAGATAATGCAGGTCCTAGATACAGAATGCACAATCCAGAGACATGGCCAGAGCAATCAGCTCTAGCAGCCGCTGGGAAGTGGGATGAGTTGAAGGTTCTACAGGATGAGCTAGACGGTGGACGTAAGTAACACGATAGATAAATATTGATTATAAAATGCCTGGACTTACGTCTGGGCATTTTTTTTTTGAACAGTTAGATTTGCACTGTGTTTATCTAATTACATGAAGATTATTGTTATTGGTTCTGGTGTAGGTGGTATGAGTGCAGCGGCTATGTTAGCAAGAGCTGGACACGAGGTTATAGTGCTTGAGAAAAACGATAAACCAGGTGGCCGGATTAATATGTTTGAGGAGCAAGGTTTCAGATTTGATATGGGCCCCAGTTGGTATTGGATGCCAGAGGTGTTTGATGCATTCTACCAACGCTTTGGGTATACGACTACCGATTTCTACGAGCTTGTACGATTAGACCCATCTTACAAAGTTTTTTTTGATCCCGAAGACGATATTGACTTACCTGCTGATAGGGTTGATTTGGATCGCTTATTTGATAGAATAGAGCCTGGTTCGAGTAAGCGATTAGGTCGCTTCTTAGAGAGTGCGGCATACAAGTATCAGGTAGGGATGGACGAATTTGTCTGGAAGCCAGGTCATAGCATAACCGAATTCATGGATAGCAGAGTGATGAAGAGTCTATTCAAACTCAAAATGCTGAGTTCCATCTCTTCAGAAGTCGCTTCAGTTGTAAAGGACAGTCGCCTAAGGCGAATTATGGAGTTTCCAGTACTATTCTTAGGGTCTACACCTCAGAAGACACCAGCGCTCTATAGTTTGATGAATTACGCTGATATGGTCGGCGGAACTTGGTATCCTAAAGGTGGTATGTATGAAATTGCTAAAGCCTTCTACAAGATATGTTTAGAGCAGGGCGTGCAATTCGAATTTGATTCAGCGGCCACTGGCTTTGATTTCGATGGAACACGGATCAGCGCTGTCAAAACCCCTGCTAATGCCTATGCCTGTGATCAGGTTATCAGTAACGCCGATTATCATCATATAGACCAAAAAGTATTGCCGACTGCATATAGGCAATACACAAAAAAGTATTGGGATAGCAGGAAGTTAGCGCCTTCATCCTTACTGGTATTTTTAGGATTAAATAAAAAGGTGAAGAACCTGAGACATCATAATCTCTTTTTCGATGCGAACTTCGAGTTACATGCTGACGAAATATATAATGATCCGCAATGGCCTTCCGATCCATTATTTTACGTCTGTGTGCCTTCCCTAACAGATCCTGATATGGCTCCAGAGGGTTGTGAGAATTTATTTCTTCTCATGCCCCTAGCACCGGACTTGCAGGACTCCAGTGCAACACATGAAAAATATCTAAAGTTATTCTTATCTCGGATCAAGGCCAGAACTGGACAGGATATAACTGATTCGATAGTTGTAAAGAAATTTTTCAGTGTTACTGATTTCAAGCAGGTTTATAACTCATTCCGTGGAAATGCTTATGGTCTGGCTAATACTTTGACCCAAACTGCTTTTTTAAAGCCGCAAATGAAAAGTAGAAAATTGACTAACTTGCTCTATGCTGGGCAACTGACGACACCTGGACCGGGACTACCACCGTCTATAATTTCTGGTCAGGTCGCAGCATTAGAGCTAATGAATAAGCATGCTTAATTTATATCATGAGGTATGTACGGAGTGTAGTAAGCTTATAACCAAGCGTTATAGCACATCATTTTCATTGGGCATACGATTATTTGCTAATGAACTCCGCAGCCCTATTTATGCAATCTATGGTTTCGTGAGGTTTGCTGATGAGATCGTAGATAGTTTCCATTCCTATGATAGGGCAGGTCTTCTAACTAGATTCAGACAGCAGACAGATGAGGCGATAGATGAGGGTATCAGTCTCAATCCAGTGTTGCATGCATTTCAGCTTGTAGTAAGACAATATAGTATAGATCGGCACCTAATCCATTCCTTCTTAGATTCTATGGAAATGGATGTCCATGATCTAAAATATGACCAGCAGTTATATAAGAAGTACATCTATGGCTCAGCAGAAGTCGTCGGATTGATGTGTCTCAAAGTATTCTTGAATGGGGATCATAAGAGGTATGAAGCACTCAAAGATTCTGCTATGTCTTTAGGTTCTGCCTTTCAGAAAATTAATTTTCTGAGAGATATCAAAGACGATTACCAAGGGAAGGGAAGAACGTATTTTCCAGATGTGGAGATGAATAATTTCGATAGTGAGGATAAGTCTGCTATCGAAAAAGACATAGAAGAAGACTTCAAGGCAGGATTAATTGGTATCAATGGACTGCCGAAAACGGCCCGATTTGGGGTCTTCATCGCTTATATATTCTATTATCATCTCTTCCTCAAGATACGCAAATCTAGTTATCAAACTATACTAGAGCAGAGAGTCAGAATTAAGAACCGTAAGAAGGTCTATTTACTTGCTAAATATTCGCTAAAACGGCAGTTAAATCTATTTTAAAAGTTTTTGAAAATTTATTGCGAAAAGCTTGCAAAGTAGAGATAGTTAGTGGTATTTTTGCCGTCCGTTTCGAAGGAAGCGGGTTAAAGAAATTGACATGGGAATTTTAGATAAGAAGCACTTGATTCAGCGATATCAACGATACAATAGTGTTCTAAGTAGTGATACTTAGGACTTTGCTATAAAAGAGCAACACTATGGAGAGTTTGATCCTGGCTCAGGATGAACGCTAGCGGGAGGCTTAATACATGCAAGTCGAGGGGTAACGATAGAGCTTGCTCTAGGCGACGACCGGCGCACGGGTGAGTAACGCGTACACGATCTACCTTATACTGGGGAACACACACTGGAAACGGAGTAAATACCCCATAGCATTATGAATTTCATAGTTTATAATTAAAGGCTTCGGCCGGTATAAGATGAGTGTGCGTCCCATTAGATTGTTGGTGAGGTAACGGCTCACCAAGTCGACGATGGGTAGGGGGCGTGAGAGCGTGGACCCCCACACGGGTACTGAGACACGGACCCGACTCCTACGGGAGGCAGCAGTAAGGAATATTGGACAATGGGCGGAAGCCTGATCCAGCCATCCCGCGTGGAGGACGACGGCCCTATGGGTTGTAAACTCCTTTTAGATAGGAAGAAACCCTGAGATTTATCTTGGGCTGACGGTACTATCAGAATAAGCACCGGCTAACTCCGTGCCAGCAGCCGCGGTAATACGGAGGGTGCAAGCGTTATCCGGAATTACTGGGTTTAAAGGGTGCGTAGGCGGATTAACAAGTCAGAGGTGAAAGCTTTCAGCTTAACTGAAAAATTGCCTTTGAAACTGTTAGTCTTGAATTATGTTGAGGTTAGCGGAATGTGACATGTAGCGGTGAAATGCATAGATATGTCATAGAACACCAATTGCGAAGGCAGCTAGCTAGGCATATATTGACGCTGAGGCACGAAAGCATGGGGAGCGAACAGGATTAGATACCCTGGTAGTCCATGCCCTAAACGATGCTTACTCGATGTTTGGATTATATCTGAGCATCCAAGGGAAACCGTTAAGTAAGCCACCTGGGGAGTACGTTCGCAAGAATGAAACTCAAAGGAATTGACGGGGGTCCGCACAAGCGGTGGAGCATGTGGTTTAATTCGATGATACGCGAGGAACCTTACCTAGGCT
>CALEAC010000043.1 GCA_937944095.1 uncultured Saprospiraceae bacterium | reverse complement strand
CCTTAGACAATGGCACTAGTCTGCAGACAGATACACTATTCTCTGCATTAGCACCGGGTTCCTATGAAATTATGATTATAGATATCCATAATTGTACAGCCTATCAATCAATAACGATAGATAGTCCAGATCCTGCAATTATTACCGCCCTCGATGTCCAAAACACAACTTGTGGTTATGATAATGGTGCTGTACTCATCTCAGTTGCATTCGATGGTGAAGTCATGTATTCTATCAATGGTGGTGTAATGCAGAATGATAACCAGATTAATAATCTTCCCGCTGGAACATATAATGTTGACATCTTAGACGAGTATGGTTGTGCTGCTGCCTCGGAATCCTTTACTATAGAACCGAGTATCATACCTACCATAGATGATCTAGTGAGCAGTCCAGAAGAATGCGGTCGAGGTAACGGCCAGTTTGAAATCATCGCCGGTGGTGGCATAGGTGAATTAAGTTACTCTATGGACTCGATTAACTTTTCTAGCACGAATGAATTCGGCAACCTGACAGAAGGTTCTTATACCGCTTATGTGATGGATGAGATAGGTTGTGTCATAGAAACAGTCGTGAGATTAGAAGGTACACCACCAGTAGAGGTCTATATGGTAGATATAACAGAACCAGATTGTTTCCAAGAGAATGGTATTATCAATATCGGTGTCGAAGGTGGCACTGGGGAAATTTCATACTCCCTAAATGATGGTCCTATCCAAAACTCAGGTATCTATGAAAATATGACTGGCGGTGATTACAGTATCTACGTCTATGATGTTCTTGGTTGTGATCACTCTTATGACTTTACAGTAGAGATGCCTCTATGCCCCATCTATTTCCCTAACATCTTCACACCTAATGAAAATACGAACAACCGATATGTCATTTCTACAGAGGCAGCTTACGGTGTCGATATCTTAAAGTATCATATCTATGATAGATGGGGTGAGTTGGTTTATAGCTCGTTGAACTTCGACATCCATAAGGCGGATTCCAAAGGTTGGGATGGCTACTTCAGAGGTGAAAAAGCAGTTATGGGCGTCTATACCTATCTGATAGAAGCGGCTCATCCTAACGGAAAGATTAAGTACTATGGTGGTGATTTTTTACTGCTTAGATAACAGCTAAGTTTTCTGCCTGATAATTAAGCTCTGATATTACTCTATAACGAGTTTTCTTAAGACTGGTTTTCCGTTATGAGCACTCTGGACCTTGAGCAGATAGACGCCACTTGTATATTCACTCACATCGATTAGTGTAGTGCCATGCCAATTGGTAATTGGTGTTCCAGAAATAGAATAAAGACTAATCAATAGTTCAGTTGCACGACTATCAGATAACTGGATCTGAACAGTATGACTTGCCGGATTCGGATATATACTCAACGTGTTAATCGCTAATTCAGTTATATTACTCAGGTCTGATCCATCGCAATCTTCATCGATATCATTCCCAGGAATCTCCTCAGCCCCAGGGTAGATCATATCGTTCTCATCATCGCAATCTTCAGCTAATTCGTAACCATCTTCATCTAGGTCGTCATCCCTGGTTTCTTCATTACAATCATCATCTAGTCCATTATATGGAATCTCATCGCTGAAATAATGCACGTTAGGATTCTCGTCATCACAATCGACTATTAACGGAAAGCCATCACCATCTAGGTCATCATCTGGTGTATTCAGATCGCAATCATCATCTATACCATTATATGGGGTCTCTACTACCCCAGGATTGACATTGGGGTTCTCATCATCACAGTCACCCGCATCGCCAGTATAGCCGTCGCCATCAGCATCTAGATTGAAGACAAAGCTGCAATTGTAATTACTCGGTGGAAATTCGACGTTTCCACTAGGCGTCAGATCCCGTCCATCAAACGCAGGAAAATCAGAAGGATATTTCTCTGATCGAAATAGTCGATTGGCACCATAAGCCCAATATATTTCTCCCTCTATGTCTATTTCCATAATAACATCATCGGAATAAACGGTCAGCAGAATATGACCATTAGGTAAGACTTGGGTTCCGGATTCATAGCCAGAGTAGAAATCTAATCCCATTGTTCTCTCATTGATGGCAACATCACTAACTAGCGGCATAAAAGCATCAGTATCATTGATCACATAGTTTCCTGGCTCAGTGACTAATGGCTCAAAGATTTCTATCGATGAATATCTATTGCTAAATGTCGTCCCTGGCCTATTCAGGCCATTATTGTAGACAATGATTTTGCCTTTATGCGGGCCATATTTGATCCAATTAGGATTATGCTGGAAATATAAGATTCGATCATCAGCAGTTCCCCTGCCGTAGTTTTGTGGATTTCCGAAGCGGTATAAGATATCTCCACCTTTCCCATATCGACCTCCTGAGCTGCCTTTAGCTTCTTCTGTTGTCGTCGAGTGATCTATTATACAGACTTCACTTATCTTACGCACACTAAGTGCAATCTGGTCCAAGTCAGGATTGTAGTCGAAACCATTAATCATAAAGCTTTCGTTATTCTCCCAGTCATAGGTAGAGATTGCATCCATATCTAACAACTGTGGGTTGTCTCTAATACGACCATAATTAGCCTTATCAGAATCTCGTTCTTGTATTACATGATCACTAATATCCCATTCCCAAATAATATTACCAGTGATTCGTTCGACTTCTATCACCACATCTACTTGACTAGGACTACCTAAGAACGGGCTATATCCGAGGTTATCGAAAAATGAACTATTACGAAAGCGGCGACCTAGTGATAGATAATTACCATTTGGTAGAGCGATTACTTCATAATCATACACTATACTCGATGATTGTAAGGTTGTGGAGGCCACCAATTGGCCATCCCAATTATGTTCCTCTATGGCTCCATTTCTAGAGATATGGATCAGATTACCATTAGGCAGTATTTTAGCGTGATGTATACAACCGTCTAGGTTATTCCATTCATTAACGATCTCACCACAGTTATCTACGAGGTACACATCTCTCGATACTTCAAATAGAGTATAGGATTCTAACGCACCAGATGTATTGAGTCGAATGCCTTTCTGCGCATCTGTGGTAAAGGTCAATAAAAGCAGGACAAAGGGTATAATAAATCTCATTACGCCTAAGGTTAATCTGATAAAATGGAAGTACCATTCTAAGATAACCCTAAGTATCGAATTATTATCTAGAAATGTATGAAGTTCTGGTGGATTGATGCTTTTCTATAGTGTATAGTTTGGTTCTAGCTTATACATACTAGAGTCACCATACCAGTCACTTATGATCTCCAAGACTTCCTCTGGCGTATCTACCAGGGGTATCAACTCCATATCAACCGCTGAGATATTGCCGAATTTCTTCAGGACGACGTCACTAATCCATGATCTAAGTCCCCCCCAGAAATCAGTGCCTACAAGTATTACTGGCACCTTGGTAATCTTATTAGTTTGTATCAATGTGATCGTTTCGAAGAGCTCGTCGAGTGTTCCGAAACCACCTGGCATCGCAATTAAAGCTTGCGAATACTTCACGAACATGACTTTTCTGACAAAGAAATATCGATGATTAATATGCTTATCCTGGTCGACATATTGGTTGCCACCTTGCTCGAAAGGTAGTTCTATATTGAGCCCCACGGAAACCCCTTTTTCGAGGTGCGCGCCTTTATTAGCCGCTTCCATTATTCCTGGACCGCCGCCAGAAATAATACCAAAGCCTTCCCTTACGAGCGCTCTAGCGATTTCTACCGTCAGTTCATAATATTTCTCGCCCGGCTTAGTTCGCGCTGAGCCATATATCGATGCACAAGGACCTATACTATTTAATCTTTCGAATCCATCTACAAATTCGGCTAAGACCTTGAACATTGTCCAAGAATTCTCACCTTTCATTTCAGTCCAC
>CALEAC010000042.1 GCA_937944095.1 uncultured Saprospiraceae bacterium | reverse complement strand
ATCTTGTAATTGAATTCTGGCCTGTGCCAAATACCATTTTGATGTATTGGCTGAAATCCCAAGTCGTTCAGCAATTTCTTTGTGCTTTAGACCCTCTAATACATACATAGAAAAAACGAGGCGCTTGCCATCAGGTAGCTTCTGGATATTCTGATATATGACTTCCAATCCTAGATTGGATAAGGCGTCATTTTCTACAGTCCCGTCGTCAGAACTAAACTCTAGGTTGACTTCCTTTACTTTATAATGCTTCCGAGCATACCCAAACGTTGTATTCAGTACAATTTTATAGATCCATCCGCTAAGACTGCCCTCTCCTTTGTATTTACCTATGCTCTTAAATACTTGTAAGAAGGCATCATTTAATACCTCATAAGCTTCCTCTTTGCTCTTAGTATACCGTAGGGTTACCCCCACCATATTCCCAAAATACTTTTGATAAAGTGCTTTTTGTGAAGACCTATTCCCGGCAATAACACCTTTGACCAACTCTTCATCAGTCTTAATGCGTATGGCCAAGTTTGGATTCAATAATTCTAATTTATGCTTAACAAGCAATTCCATAAGTTCTGGATTCTATATATAACGTTGTCCATTATTATAGAATGGTTGGTAGAAATTAGATTTTTTTTTCAAAAAGAAGTCTAAACTAAGTAAGAATCTATGGCAAGACACGCTCCAGCGACCAAACTATTGGTACGTCATAATCTCTTCACAGTCGATTAGAATAAGCTGGCAGCTATGACCTAGCCTTAGCCAACTCGTCGCCTCAGAAGCATATATCTTAGATCATATTTTTATGCTTGTGTCTACCAACTCTTGCCGTTCTTGCTGTCCATACTGCATGAGTAACAACACAAAAAAAGCCAACGACCTCGCGGTCATTGGCTTATATATTTTTTAGTCTAAATTCTATTCTACTTCTCTTCTGTCTCTTCGGTAGAGCTAGAAGAAGAAGGTAACTCAGAAACATGTGTTTTAGTGACATGCTCTGTTGCTTTGAAGGCCTTAAGCACTTTCTTATTAGCTTCGAACTCAGTGTGGATATTCTCCTTATAAGTCTCTAGACTTTCTTTAAGCTCTTTTGTTTTGATCTTAGCGATGGGTGGTGGCAATCGACGTATATCGATATTGGCCTTGTTTTCCATATTCTGGATAATCCTCTTTTTATCTTTTATCAATGTAAACGTGTAAGCATTAGCAGATGTTAAGACTCTGCTTTTCTCGTTATTGATCATTCTACCATCGTTCTTAGCCATCACGTCTTGGAAGCCCTTAATGAGCTTAGTGACATCTGCAGCATACTTTTCACTGAGCTTCACAAGATCTGCATCTAGCTCTGTCGTCAGTTCGCTAAAACTAGCGTCGTATTCATCGACTTTCTTCTGATCCTCTTCCCCAAAGGTGATGTTGACAGGCTCAACATTCATGATATCGGCTATCAAAGATTCTTGAGCAGTTAACGCTAGCCCAAAAGGAATGATCATTACTGCGATAAATAGATTCTTCATTAAGATATAGTTTAAAGTGGTATAAGATACCTTGATTACGCTTTAAAGCCAGACCAAGTTACTAGACCATTTTTATTTAACTAATTTTTAAAAACTATCCTGATTCACGAATTTAGAGACTTTCTTCCAACCTTGACGAGAAAAGTACTTTTTTTTAAGAATTTTAGGGACAATGTGACCAGAATCAGTGCAGTTCCTCGCTAATAATCGTCCATATCCTGTCTTTCATTTCGATGAGACCTATTGTCGCAACAGACGAAATAAATATATGAGGGACATTGAAATCGAGCTGCGCTTCTATCAGCTCTTGTAATTCCTGGTCGAGTAAGTCCGCTTTGGAAATAGCTATCATCCGCGGTTTATCCATCAGCTCAGGATTATAACTCTGGATTTCATTAAGTAATATTTGATATTCTGCCGCTATATCCTCTGATTCTGCTGATATGACAAATAGAAGCAAGGCATTTCTTTCGATATGCCTTAAGAATCTAATGCCCAGTCCTTTACCTGTATGAGCACCTTCTATTATTCCTGGGATATCAGCCATGATAAATGACTTTCCATCCCGATACTTGACGATACCCAGATTAGGCACCAGCGTTGTAAACGCATAGTTAGCAATCTTGGGCTTTGCTGCTGATATAGACGCGAGCAGTGTTGATTTACCAGCATTAGGAAAGCCAACTAAGCCGACATCTGCGAGTACTTTGAGCTCTAATATCTTCCATTCTTCTATGCCGTCCTGTCCAGGCTGCGCATATCGAGGGGACTGATTCGTCGACGACTTGAAGTTGGTATTCCCCAAACCACCGAGACCACCCCTGACAAGGATCTGTTCTTCCCCTTCTTGGTTAATCTCAAATACGACCTCACCAGTCTCAGGGTTCTTAGCCACAGTACCTAATGGCACATCTAGGATGATATCTTCTCCCTGAGCACCACTCCTATTATTAGCCTCACCGTTACCGCCATTACCGGCTTTGACATGCTTTCGATATTTGAGCGACAATAGTGTCCATAACTGCTTATTACCCCTCAGTATGATATGACCGCCACGTCCACCATCGCCGCCATCTGGGCCACCCTTAGCCGTGATGCGATCTCTATAGAAATGCGCTGAACCAGGGCCTCCTGCTCCTGATCGGCAACAAATCCTCACATAATCCACAAAATTTTGCTGAGCCATATCTAATAGTAATCTCCAAATTTAGACCTTTAGCACCTATTAAACTCAAAAGCAGGACTTATGCCTCAAGAATATGTGAACGTTACCCGAGAGAATGGACTCAGTACCATAGAATTCTTCCATCCTTCTCATAACTCACTACCAGGATCCCTGTTAGAAGAACTGAGACAAAATATCTTGGCAGAAGGCCAAAGTGATGAGGTCACCTTGATTCTGCTTAAGAGCGGGGGAGATCGCACTTTCTGTGCTGGTGCCAGCTTTGATGAGCTTATAGCCATCAATAATGCAGCTGACGGCAAGCAGTTCTTCTCTGGATTCGCTAATGTGATTAATGCGATTAGGACCTGTGGCAAACTCGTCCTCGGGCGTATACAGGGCAAAGCCGTGGGCGGCGGCGTCGGACTAGCCTCAGCAGTAGACTATTGTTTTGCGTCTAAGTATGCATCCGTCCGTTTGAGTGAATTAGCCGTGGGCATAGGCCCCTTCGTTATCGGTCCTGCGGTGGAGCGTAAGGTCGGTCTGGCTGCCTTTTCCCAGATGGCACTCGACCCTAATGGATGGTACACCGCGAAGTGGGCACAAGACAAGGGTCTATACGCTGAAGTATGCGAAAGTGCAGAGGCCTTAGACAAACGATTGGCAGAGGTGACTGCTTCGCTGCTAACTATGAATCCCAAGGCTTTAGATGGATTGAAATCTGTCTTCTGGGCGGGCACTGAGCACTGGAATGAACTCTTAGCCAATCGAGCCGAAACAAGTGGTGAGCTGATTCTTTCGGATTTCTCCAAAGAAAC
>CALEAC010000041.1 GCA_937944095.1 uncultured Saprospiraceae bacterium | reverse complement strand
CTTAAGTAACCTTCGATATTTTTTTCTGAGTAGGTCGATATTTGTTGGAATTCGTCGAAAGCCAAGACGACTTTTTTGGTATTCTGAGCAAGTAGACTTATCAGTTCCGAGAAGGTGTCTATACTTGCCTGATGACTCGCTAGGTCGAATGAAACATTCGGGACACCAGAGTATTCATCATAATTGAAAGTCGGCCTTAGCTTTTTTATACCAGCCCATATTTTTTTTCCTAGAGGCTCACTTTCTTGATACGCGTGTAGTACTGCATTCGCAGTGAGTGTGAGCATCTCATCGAAATTCTGAGAGGGAAGGAGGTCTATCCATACTGTTATAACTTTTGGTCCTAAGTGATGGAATACATGCTTTATAAGGGCTGATTTACCCATCTTTCGCTTACCATACAGAACGAGGTCTCTACCATTCTTGATAGCTTGGAGTAACTTTTCAGTTTCTTCTTCTCGATCACAGAAGTATTCTGGTGAGACATAGCCTTTAGTGAGGAATGGGTTATTAACTTTCATCTATCTAACACTATATTAGTATACAGATTGTAATATACAAAAAGTAATATACGTATTGTAATATACAAATTGTATACCACAAATCAATCTAGCTCATCCCTCTGCCGCAATCCGTCCATCGTAAGTCTTCATCTTCCCAACAACCCGTCCACCATAACCATCCACCATCTTCCATAAACCGTCCACCTTAAGCCATCACCATCCATCATCTTCCCTCATCCGTCCACCTAATCCCCAAACGATATCCCCGTCTGCCTTGCGGTTTTAATAAGGTAATGAGATCGTGATACTTGTTTGTACTTAGAGATAGCTTGTTTTAGACTGCAAGAAGAAATCTTATTATCCTTTAGTCTGACCATCTTACCGTATTGTTTTTTATTGACTAATTCAAAAGCTTTGACACCGAAGGCAGTGGCTAGGATGCGGTCATAGGCGATGGGTGTACCCCCTCGCTGAATATGACCTAAGACTGCCACCCTCACATCAGGTTCGCAGCCGTTTTCTTCGAGGGCATATCTGAGGTGATTACCGACACCACCTAGTTTAATGTTAGCATCTCCTTTTTCTGATTTCCCGATCTTTTGGCCATCCATCTTAGCACCTTCAGCAATGACGATATTCACAAAGCCCTTGCCTTTATTGTAACGTTTATTGATGTCCTTGATCACATTTTCCAGCTTAAATGGTATTTCTGGTATCAGGCAGATTTCAGCACCGCCAGATATGGAGGTATGTAATGCAATCCACCCTGCATCTCTACCCATGACCTCTAAGATCATAACTCGATTGTGACTAGAAGCTGTCGTTACTAGCTTATCGAAGGCCTCAGAAGCAATCTGGACTGCGGTATTGAATCCAAAGGTGACATCTGTTGCATGGAGATCATTGTCGATCGTCTTAGGAACACCGATGATGTTAAGCCCCTGGTCATAGAGTGCTTTGGAAATCGCCTGAGAGCCATCGCCGCCGATATTTATGACTGCCTCGAATTTTTCTTTTTTGATGGTTCTAATCAATTGTGCAGAGACATCCTTGTAGATGATTTCCCCATTTTTCTGCTGGTGTGCATATGACAATGGATTGCCTTTGTTAGTGGTTTTGATGATAGTACCGCCTTTGACATGGATGCCACCGACCTTAGCTGGAGTGAGCTTAACGATATCAATGGGCTTACTCAGTAAACCATTAAAAGCTTCGATGGACCCGTATACTTCATAGCTTCCATTATAATCAGCTGCTTTGACGATTGCTCTTATGACAGCATTAAGCCCTGGACAGTCGCCACCACCAGTGAGTACAAGTATCTTTTTCTTAGTCATAGTATTGCTTATATGGGCAAAGATAGCTAAGTCTATTGCAGATAGTAAGGTGTAACTAAGTCCATCATGTTGTATTTTTTTAACATAGAATTACAAAAAGTTAGCTCTTAGATAGAACCCTCTCGCTATTTTTGGCATCTAAATAGAAAATTAGACTTGCTTATGAGATCCAATAAGATCATAAACTTATCCGCACTGGCCCTATTGTTAGCCTGCTCGCCTAAGACAGCTAAGGTGGTCGAAGAGAAAGCGCCAGAGATCGCACCTCCTGTCGTCAAGGAAGATTCTAACCCTTGTGTCACGTTAGATGAATTGTCTAGTTCTAAGCGTGATGAAGTCGAGACAGCCTATGTCCTTTATAAGGATCACATCAAGCTAAAAGACTACCCAGCGGCATTTCCACTATGGCAAAAAGCCTACTATGGTGCGCCAGCTGCAAATGGCTCTATCAAGTATCAATTCGAAGATGGCATCAAGATTTACAAAAACCTCTACGATAATGAAACAGATGAGGCGCTTAAGCAGAATCACTTAGATAGTATCATGTCGATATATGACAAGCGCGTAGAGTGTTTCGGCGAGGCAGACTACATTGCGGGGCGGAAAGCTTTTGATAGATACTATTACTTCAGTGATCATTCTAATGATGAAGAAATCTATACTTTATTCAAGCAAGCTATAGATGGTAAGCAAGAGAAAGTGGATTATTTCGTGATTAACCCATTTACCAAATTGCTATCCGATAAGATTATCAATGAGGAGATACCCTTAGAAGAAGGGCGTAAGTATACCACTTTGCTATTTCAGGCCATAGACTACGGCACTCAATCTGGTAAGAACACAGAAGCTTGGGACATCATTAATGACTATGCACCTGCCAGACTAGAGAATCTCGAAGGCATCGAAGGGCTGTATGATTGTGCTTATTATGAGAAGAAATATTTGGCCTTATTCAGAACAGCAGCGACTGATTGTGAGGTGATAAACAAAACCTATGGCCGACTACTATGGGGTGGCTGTGCCAAGGATGCACCCTCAGTCACCGAGGTCGCTGCAGCTAAGCAGAAGAACTGTTACACACCGCCACCACCTGATGGCCCTCTTAAGAGAGCATATAATGCCTATACAGAAGGTCGTTACAAGGAAGCAGTCCAATTATTCCAAGAATTTGTAGATAATACAGAGGATACCAATAAGAAGTTCAAGTATAACCTCCTGATTGCCAAGATCTATTACGGAGATATTAAGAATTATCCGACATCCAGAAAATTTGCCCGGGAGGCAGCCAAGTACAAGCCATCTAGTGGTGAGCCTTATCTATTAATTGGTAAGCTCTATGCTTCTAGTGGACCGCTTTGTGGTCCGGGCCGAGGATGGGACAGTCAGATAGTGACTTGGCCAGCAATCGATAAATTCGAACAAGCGAAGTCAGACCCAGCAATTGCAGAGGAAGCGAAGAAGTTGATTCGGACTTACAAGCAATACATGCCGAGTAAGGAAGACATATTCCAGCGGTCTATTGATGCGGGTAGCAGTTACAAGGTCGGTTGCTGGATACAAGAGAAGACTACAGTTAGGACAGCAAATTAATCGTATTACAAAAAAACCTAGAAAGTCGTGTCGCAGTTGATATGAATCATCTGGACAAGGATAATATCCATATCTTTAGCAAGTAAGATGAAGAACTATATCATAGTCATACTCGTACTTATGCTGTCAGCTGGCACCAGTGTAGCTCAGAGGGTTATCAAGCCTAAGCTGATAGAAGTGGATTGGAAGGGTATTATCTACAAAAATGAGTGGTCGGTGGACCTTAGATTACATGAAGAAGGTGGTGCGATAGCTTATAACTCCGGTACAATCAAGTCTTATCACAAAACAAACTATTATCACCTCGAACTAGGGTATACTAAAGACCCTAGAGAAAAGACCCAGACGAAAATTTCTAGATTGGGTCGATCAGGATCTTTTGCCTTTGGTAAGATTAACTCAGTAATCAATTTGAGAGGTGGTCTGGGTGTCAAGCGTTATCTATCCGAAAAGGAGAAGCGGAAAGGCCTGGCCGTCGGTTATACCTATGAGATCGGTCCGACAGTTGCTTTGCTGAAGCCTTACTACTTAGACTTGATCTATGTAGAGACGATAGATGAGCGGCAAGTGGCTACTGTGCGTTCAGAAAAATACTCAGAAGCGAATGCTGATAAGTTCTTAGAGGAGGGCTCTATCAGTGACCATTCTAATTTTTTCAGAGGATTCAGCGAACTATCTGCTAGGGCAGGTGTTCAGGGAAAAATAGGTTTACACTTGGATATGGGTGCCTACGATAAATATGTCAAAGCTTTTGAGACAGGAGTCATGTTTGATTTATTTACATCCAAAGTGCCGATCATGCTGGAGACAGAGACAGCACCACATAGAAGATTCTTTTTTAAATTATATTTCAACTTCCAGCTTGGGGTTAGGAGCAATTGATGTATGCAGGAATTACCGATAGTCACTAAAGAGAAATCGAGGACAAAAAAGCCAGATTGGCTGAGGGTTAGGCTACCTACAGGGGAGGATTATCGTCGCGTCCGTCGGTTAGTAGATGAGTATAAGCTCAATACAATTTGTCAAAGTGGTAACTGTCCTAATATGGGAGAGTGCTGGGGTGCAGGTACAGCGACCTTTATGATCTTAGGCGATGTATGTACCAGGAGTTGCTCATTCTGTGCTGTCAAGACCGGTCGCCCACCAGAGTATGACGAAGATGAGCCTAGAAGAGTCGCAGAGGCGATAAGACTAATGGAAGTCAAGCATGCAGTAATTACCTCGGTTAACCGAGATGAGCTTAAGGATAGAGGCGCAGAGATCTGGTACCAAACAGTAGTTCAAGTCAAAGAGCAATCGCCAACCACGACAATAGAAACCCTCATACCTGATGTCAGGGCCAATTGGGCTGCGCTAGATAGAATGATCGATGGTGGACAAGAAGTGGTCTCACACAATATGGAGACAGTAAGAAGTCTATACAAGAAAGTGCGACCGCAAGCTAAGTACGATAGAAGCCTAGAACAGATCCAGCGGACTAAGGATCAAGGCAAAAGAACCAAGTCAGGCTTTATGGTTGGGCTCGGAGAGACCACAGAAGAAGTCATAGAAATCTTACAAGATTTGCACAAACATGGTTGTGACGTCGTCACGATAGGTCAGTACTTACAACCGACTAAGATGCATCTAGCAGTAGAGGAATTTGTTCATCCAGATACCTTCGCCCTCTACAAGGAGGAAGGTCTTAAGATGGGTATCGATTTCGTAGAGAGTGGCCCACTGGTCAGATCTAGTTATCACGCGGAAAGACATCTGTAAACTATGCTATACCAGCTAAAAGCAGGCATTATCGGGCTAGGCGAACTAGGTCAGGCTTATGCACCTCTACTCAAGAATCACATCAAGGACCTCAGCTTACTCGGAGCAGTAGGACGTACCCAGAAAGAATTGCTTTACGCCAAAAATGATTTATCGCTAGAATATGTATACTCTGATGACAAGGCTCTAATCCAAAATCATGATATAGATGCACTCTTTATCTTCTGTGAGGCTGCACGTCGGCCCCATATCGTTATCCAAGCGATAGAAGCAGGCAAGCATGTCTTTCTTGCGGATCCTATAGCGTTAAATGTGGAAGATGCAGAAGCGGTGCATAAGTCTGCAGCTTCGCGACCTAGCCAGCTGGTTATGGTCTCCTCACTGGTGAGATATAACCCCCTCTTAGCTTCTGTCAGAAAAATGATCAAAAGGGGGGAGATCGGTGTCGTGAATCACATCACCTTGGACTCTTCTTTTTTCAATGGCCTCAACCGACGACACAGTAGCTCTAGTGGGAGTATGTTCTTAGACTCGGCACTCGACGAACTGGACCTGTGCTTATGGTTATTAGACGAGTCTATCGATAAGGTGAATGTAAAGCGTACCAATAACACCATTACTTGTGAAGCTGTTGCTAAAAGTGGTGCAAGTATCCACTTCATGCTACATCCAGAAATGAGAAAAGAACAGAGCTTTCTGAATATCTATGGTAACAATGGCCAGATCGTTCTTTCTAATACGAACTACCGATCTTATAAGCTCTATCGAGCAGATGGTGTTAAGTCCGATTTTTTTCTAGAAAAACACCAAGGCTTTCTATATTCTGAGTATATCCAAATGCATGAATTCACGAATGCCGTTCTCGGTAGAGTCAAGGCACAGACTAGAACACCCCATTCGGTGGATATCGTCAAGCTTGCAGTCGCGATGGAAAAATCCATGGCCTTAGACCGACTAATAGAACTGGAACAGGTTAATCTATAAACCGAGCGAACTGCGGCTGATGGTCAGCAGTGATAAAAAGAATGTCCTTAGTATCATCCTTTCTATTAACTCTAAGACGCTGATTTTCTAGGATATATGCGCTATAGCCCAGACTTCCTAACATTTCTAATAAGCCAGTTCGCTGTTCATCCCTGGTTTCTACCAGCAAGATAGGTAAGAATCGTTCGATGATAGGCTTCATTTCTTGGAGGACAACAAGTTCATAGCCTTCTATGTCACACTTTATAAAGTCACAGCTAGGGAGGTCCTTAAACAACGCCGTACCGCGTCTCATAATAGCATTGAATTCTAGTGCGTCCGCATCTTGTACTTCTGGGTCAGCTTCTATAATATAGTGCGAACCAGTAGCCACATGAGCTTGTTTTTTGAGGCTGTCGTTACCTAGTTTGATAGGTTTAGCAGCGGCTCCTAAGGCGTAGGGATAGAGGGTGATATTGTGACAACCTTTGAGATTTTTTTTGAGTGTACTGAGTATCGGTGCAACTGGCTCTACGGAATGTACATGGCCATCCTTGCCGACCAGCTTAGCTAAGATTTTAGATATATAACCGAGATTTGCGCCGATATCTATACAGATATCATCTTTCTGGACGAACTCTCTAAGGAAGTGGTGGTACTCGTACAGTGGATGAGTCTTAAGTAAGCCCATACTGTAGCTCATAAAGTAGAGTTTACTTATAACACGCAAATAGCTTTCGAAGGAAAGTGTCTTATATAATATGCCTTTAAGCCAAGTACCCATCAGAATCTTTTCTATAGAAGCACTAAGATATATTAAAATTATTTCTCATATGTATCTTGTTGAATATCTTGCGTATGTGACGCCTAATTTGTTTCTGCGTCCAAGTGGTCGATGAATAGGATGCCATCTAGGTGGTCGATCTCATGTTGGAATATCACAGCCGTAAAATCTTCGATCATCTCAGTGTGATGACTGCCATCCATCTTATCATATTCTATGAGTATGGCATAAGCTCTCTTCCCGCTATCCCCTTTCTTATCAGCAATAGACAGACAGCCTTCCATGCAGGCTTGGGTCTTCTTGGTATACTGTATGATCTGAGGATTGAGATATACTTCAAACGGGAAGCCATCTTTATCAAAGCGTTGTACCCAGATGATATTCTTGAGTATGCCGACCTGAGGTGCAGCGATACCGACACCTAGAGACATACTATCCCGTACAGTGGCATATAGACGCGAGACAAACTTTTCTAATTCTTGGTCCTGGCTAGGCTGTGTAACTGGGGTTGACTTTTGTCTGAGGAGGATGGAATCTTTCTTATTAGTTAGTTGATAGATGCGCATAGGAGTCTCCGCATTTCCGGCGTTGATCATACTTAGTTGCCCACGATCAAAGTTGGAAACGAGTGTGTTGATGGTAGGGCCTGCTGTCTTACAGCCAATGAATAGGCCTATGGTTGCTATGAACAGTAAGTACTGGAATTTCATTTTAGGTTATTTGCATCTAAATAAGGGATACCCCAAATAATAAAGATCATTAGGACTGCAAAACAAAGTAGTGGCCACTTAAATAAGCTAATTATACGTCGGCCATTGTTGTCCTCTTCAGACCAATTAAAGCTAAGTAAGCCAAATAAGCCTTTGAATAAGGTCAGTACAAAAGCGCCACCTACTATTAAGAAAACTAATGAGGTAATCATATGGTGTTATTTTTTGTGAAGCTAGCAAATTGAGCCCAATCGCAGCTTACCGTATTGTAATTAATAAAGAAAGAGAGGACATCTTAGCTGAACTGAGAATAGGTTATTTTCTCAACTCTTCTATAAATGCTTTGATAAATGGCAATTTGGGAGGACCAAGAAATATCTTCAGGTCATGGAAGAATGAGCCTTCCTCATCTAAAAACTTGAATACGGATTGGAAGGGAAGCTTGGTCAGTAATTCATGGAAGACTTGTTGGCCTGTGGTCTTGTGTGTCAGAAAGGCATTGAGGAAGATCTTATCATAGAAGTGAAAGCGATCAGTTTTGAATTGATACTTACTTAGGTCTCCCCTTAGAAGTGCCTCGACGATGCGGTCCACTTCTCTTTGGATTCTAGTGAAAGCATAGCCTGAGGAAGGTTTGACCCAGCCCGCTGCAGTACCGATAGGAATAACTCTGTGCGTTCTAGCTTGATCGAAATCATAAGTGGTCATCGGTATCTTGCCGACCTCTTCTTCGACCACCTGATACTTTTCTAGACCCATTTGTTCTTTGATATATTGTTTGATATATGGGTCATAGTAACTATGATGAGCAGGTAGTTCATTACCTAGAATGGCAATTTCGACTAGAGCCTCTGTAGGCGAATAGGGTAGTACATAGAAAAAACGAGTCTCATTACCTTGGTCAACCCTAAAGTCCATGAAGGTGGCTTGGTCTGTATCGAAGGTGTCTTGATCAGCTTTGATCCACCAACCCTTAAAGTGTTGCCAGACGAAGTGGCTGTCACCGACCTCTAGGTCATCAATATAGCTCTTAAGTAAGTAATGACCTAGGTAGCTACCTTGATCAGTTTGGATAGTCACCGCGCTATCATTTTCTTCCAGCTCTTGGATAGATTCTGTGGTGATATCTGTATTCTCAGCTTGCCTCAGAAAGGTCAGAACCTGCTCATAGAAATCTTTACCTCTTATGAGATCATAGCGATAAGGCCCTATTTTACTGACCTTTTGGCTGTCATTACTAGCAAAGTACAGTGCCGACCAAGAGTGCATTTTGATCGAGTCAAAAATCGAGTCTTTCTTGGTCCAGAAGCACCACGTCCTATCGTTCCTATCCTTGGAGTCTTGATCGATAAGTAAGATACTCAGTTGGTCTAATGCCTTGTGCTGTCTGATCTTATAGGCTAGGCTGAGGCCAGCGAGGCCAGCTCCGGCAAATACCAGGTCATATTTTTTTTGCTGATTATTCCCCATTCAATGGGATTGGACTTAGGTAGAGATTCACTTTCTTTGGCCTATCAATATAAGCCGTGAAGATAAGTAGGTATACTGAGATAGAATCTTTTTTATTCGAGCAATTACCCATGTTCCAGCGAGTCGGCCCTAAGGCCTTCAAAAAGGACCTGAGTAATATTAATCGACTGGTCGCCTTATTGAATCAGCCACAGCAGACATTTAAGTCTATCCATATTGCTGGTACTAATGGTAAGGGATCTGTGTCTTTCTATCTAGCGACAGCCTTACACCAAGCCGGCTACAAGGTAGGCCTATATACATCGCCTCATTATAAGGACTATAGAGAGCGCATACGGATCGACACGAGTATGATCACTAAGAACTACGTCAGATCTTTTGTCAATAAGGTTATCGCCTTGGGTGTCTTTGAGTGGGAGAGTAGACCAAGTTTTTTTGAACTAACAGTCGCCATGGCCTTTTCTTATTTCGCAGAGAATGAAGTCGACTTTGCAGTCATCGAAACAGGCCTAGGTGGCCGATTAGACTCTACTAATATCATTACGCCTGAGATTTCTACAATCACTAACATCGGTTTGGATCATACTCATTTTCTAGGGAATACCTTAGAATTAATCGCTGCAGAGAAAGCGGGTATTATCAAACAAGATGTCCCTGTCGTCATCGGCAGAAGACAAGATGAAACCACACCCATTTTCGAATCAAAAAGCAAAGAATCTAACAGTGCTCTTACCTACGCTCAGTCAGAGCAACTACCTGTTACTCTGCGCGCAGCTGTAGGTGATCGGCACTCATGGCAATTAGAAAATATGCTAACTGCTTATGTGACTTTAGCTCAACTGGGACTAAAGATTTCTGATGAGGCCCTCATCGCTGCATGGACCATAGGCCTGACATCGTGGGGCTACTTAGGCCGTAATCAGTGGCTAAGCGAATCACCAAGGATCTTAGTAGATAGCGCACATAATCAGATGGGGCTAAAATCCCTGTTCGAAAATCTCGAAAAGGAAAAATATCAGCAACTCCATATCATACTAGCCATCGTTGGTGATAAAGACCCTGGTTTAGTTTTGGACTTGTTTCCTAGGACTGAAAAGTATTACTTTTCGCAAGCTCAAATCCCAAGAGCCATGCCTCGTGAGGCGCTACACGTGCATGCTTCCCACCATGGCTTACATGGTAAGACCTATACCACGATACCTCGAGCTTTGGCTGCGGCCAAAAAAAGCTATAAGACTGGTGACTTGATCCTTGTGACTGGCAGTATTTTTACAGTGGCAGAAGTGGTATAGACTTAGGATTTTCTTAACCGAAGTTGGACTATTTTACAGCTATATTGAGCCTATGAAACACCTTAGTCTACTATGCTTCTTTTTATGGCACTTACCGCTGTCTGCCTTACAGGACAGTAGTCGCTATGAGGTGATCTTCTATCTAGGAGAAGACTGTAAGATATGCCAATATTACACCCCAACGATGAATGCGCTGAGTGAGACTTTCGCGAATGATAGTATCTCCTTCATGGGATTATTTCCGAGTAGACATTCTACAGAACAAGGCATCAACAAATTCAGAGAGAAGTATCAGCTCAACTTTGAGCTCCGACGAGAATACTACGGCAGCTCAGCTAAAGCGTATGGGGTCACTCTAACACCTGAGGTGGTTATCTATGATAATCAGGAAGAATTAGTGCTGTATCGAGGTCGGATTGATAATAGTTATTACAAGTTAGGCCGTCGACGTCGAGTAGTCGATCAGCATGAACTCCAAGCCGCTCTTGTAGCTATTATAGATGGCGAACAGATTGGGATTGCACAAACATCAGCCATAGGCTGTTTTATCACTTTTAGGTAGCTTCTTTTGGCGGCTTTGCTTTGTGTACGGCGATGCTCGCATTGAACTCAAAGCCGACAAGAACAATGAAAACATTAATCTGTATCCACAGCATGAGGACCAATAAGGCGCCTATAGAACCATAGATCTCATTATATTTCCCGAAGGAATTGATAAAGAAGGAAAATGCCAGCGAAGACATGATAGAAAGTATAGTGGCTAATAAGGCACCAGTGTTGAACCAACTGATACGTTTTTTCATTGCTGAGCCATAACGGTAGATCAGACTTATACCCGTATAGATCACCGCGACGACAATGAACCACTTAATCCAATTAAATACGAAAGCAGAATAACTATCTAAGCTCAGCTTAGCGATGGCTAATTGGATGATGGGTTTCCCAAAAATGATCAGGAACATCGAAGTCACGAATACGGACGCCACCAGTATCGTAAGGCCAATGGCGACTAATCGGTTCTTTATATAGCTGCGTTTTTTGAACACATCGTTATAGCCCTTATGGAATCCATACATGAGCGTTACCATCCCCGAACTCGAGAAAATCAGCGCAAAGATAAAACCGACAGAAAGTAGCCCTTTTCGTTCTATGGAGGCAACACCATCTATAACATTGAATAAATAGGAATGCGCCTCAGCTGGCAGAAAACCTTCTGTGGAACGCCGAAAAACATCTACATAATCTGCAGTGAATGGCAGCAGGGGAAGTAAAGTGAATAAGAATATGATAGTTGGAAATAAGGATAGGAAGAAGTTATAGGCTATAGAGTTCGATCGCGTGACGATGTCATTATCTTCTTTCATCGCTTCGTTATAGATAAAGCTGATAACATGATAGATAGGGACACCAGAAAAACCTGGCAAGGAATGTCGCTTACTTGCTTCTATGAGTTGCTCTATGATTGGTAACTTAGAGAGACCCATTAGAAATATGAAGCTAATGATTCAATTAAAAAGTCTGGTGTACTGACGCGCTTGCCAGTTTCTTTACTCGTACACACTAGCTTGACGGTAGCCGTATTAAGTAGTTTTTCTGCTTCATTATAGATACGGTGTCTAAAACAAAATAACTTCACTGGTAACTCTTCTAGGCAGGTTTCGATGGTGATCTCATCATCATAATACGCCGGCAATTTATATCGAGCCTCTAAGGATAGTACTGGGAGAAGTATCCCCAGGTCATCCTCCATCCTCCGGTAGGAGCAACCGAGGCTTCTCAGCGCTTCGACTCTACCTATTTCGTAGAATTTGGCATAGTGACCGTAATAGAGGAAGCCCATCTTATCAGTCTCTGCATATCTTATTCGCTGCTTATAGAGATGTCTGAACATAACTGCAAGTTATTATTTCATTCGTTGAGATAATACCAGAACAACTATATTTGATTATTGACCATGATTTAATGCTATGTTGAAGAAATTGAAAGCCCTATTCATTGTAGAAGATGAAACGTCTAAGCAACCCCAAAACAAGGCTGCTAGCCAGTCTAAGCCGACTACATCGGCTAATAAGACTGCCCAAAAACCAAGTTCTCAGCCCAAAACGACTGGTCAGGTTGCCTCACCATCACCTGGAGTGAACAAAGGAAAGCCAGATGAAAAATTCATCAATCGCCTTCTAGGCGCTCTGGAGGAAAATAATATCGAAGGCTTCGATTATCTCGAATACAAACAATCACTGCAGAACTTAGGTGGTGTAGAGATGGATGAGGGCACCAAATTCAAATCGGCACTCGCGATGGCTAAGACCATGGGGGCAACGAATATGAAGCTGATTAGTAGTGCAAACCACTACCTCAAGATACTGAACACCGAAGAGAAGAAATTCTTGGATGCTTTCAAGAATCAACAAACCCTACAGGTCAATTCTCGTAATAAAGAGATAAAGGACTTAGAAGGAGGTATCGCTCAGCGCAAAGCCCAGATCGAAAAGTTACAAAAGGAGATAGAACAAGGTACGAAGGCGCTCGAAGCCAGAAAGTCATCCATCAACGAGGCTAACAATAAAGTACAGTCGACCAAGGATAACTTCTATCATTCTTATAATATCGTCAAGAATCAGATAGTGGAAGACATCCAGAAGATGCAAAAATACCTTTCTTAATCGGCCATCATGGCTAGGACCTCCTCCCATATACGCTCATAAGGAATGATTTCTATCTGAATACTCTGTTCTGAGAAGTCTATAGGGTTATCACGTAATATCTGGTAGGCTGTCGCTGACTTCTTTCTAATTAGGTCGAGGTCATATCTGCATTGAGGTATTTTCTGAAAGAGCAATATAATGGCTTTGGCCCTAGTGAATTCCTGCCCTTTCAGGTATCTGTACTTGTATTGTTTTAGTCCGAAGATACGCTCTTCTGCGGCTTCGAAGTCTTTGGCTCCCAACAGGAACAGAATCCTGATGATGTTGATTGTTAGATTCAGTCCTCTCTTGTCGAGGGCAGTAAACGCGACATCATTGATAAATCGATTGAGCCTGAATTTTTTCAGTCTCCTCGCTTTAGACTTACTCGGGTCTATTTGGCCTCTAGCAATTAGAAAATGGATAAATGCTTCTTTGATCCGCCACGGTTGGCTGAAATGGTCTGGCACCTTCTTGAAAGCCTTATGATTTATTAATGAAGAGAGGGTCTCATAAGCACCCTGATAGTCCTTAGCTAATAGTTGAGAAAGAAAATAATAATTATGAACTGACTGCCAAGTGATGGTTCCTGGATTGGTTTTCATATTGACCACATCTCTGAAAATTTCTTGTCCTTCTTCGAATCTGTTCATTTTGAGTAAGCAAAGTCCTTTTTTTTGTCTGAAAGAAGCAAGCCCTAGGGTATTGAAGCCTTCTTTATTAGAAAAATATTCTAAAGCCGCCTCGCTGATTTTGAGTTGGTCTTCATGGTCCTGTTTGATGTAGGCGATATAGAAGGATGCATTATAAAAGTAGAACCTGAGTTTGTAGGAATCCAGATTGCGGATGGCCATTTTATGTTTTTGGAGTTCTACTTCCAGAAGCTTTATTTCTTCAGTGAATTCCAAAGCTTTTTTGCTAGTAACAACGTTAGCGAGGATACAAAATAGGTGCTCGGCGATGATTTCATATTTATTGATTTTTTCGTAATGGTCTAACATTGCTGAGTATTTTATATACTTAGCTTTATTGAATTCGTATAGGCCATAACGCAATTTTTGTTCACGTAAGATAGAAAGAGTCAATTCTGTAAAATCATACTTCATACAGGCACTAAGTGTTCTTTCGTTCAGTCTTCGTGACAAATAAACGAGCCCCTTGGATCTGAGGATTCGACTCGCAGCCCAATTCTTATAACTTCTCAGTTCGGCTTTCTGATAGGGTGTTCTCGAATAAGCTTGTGTATCTATAAAGAAGAGATTGTTAATCAATTTGTCTTTAAGACGTTGTTTGATTTTGACGTAGCCTTTGCTATTACTAGCGGTACCATAAAGTAGCATTTCTGCACTTGCATCATCCGTAACGATTTCGTCCCTGAGTGCATTATATAATTCTTTGGATTTAGACTTAGAACCGTTGTCTTCCGTGATAAGGTCTATTTGCCTGACTTTTTGGGTGGAAATCAGGCTTACAAGGGGAATAAGATCACGCATGTCTGGCAATTTTTGATTAAAAATGCATGTCCTAAAATACGCGTAATTGTCGTTTTTTTTTGAAAGAAAAATTTCGTACTTGTGCCCCAATTACATATCGGTTAAAATCTGGTCTGTGTACCAAAATTTAACAATTCGCGCCAAGTGACAAATTGTATCTATTTGGATATCAGATTGTTATACTTTTTGCACTTATGAAAAACCATGGAAATGCATGTCCAAAAATGTGCATAACTGTCGTTTTTTCAGAGTTGGCATGGTAATAGTTTTACAGTACAAAAACTAAATACTATGTCATTCATACAAGAAATACTTAAGCTACTAGGAATCGTTGAAGATGATGGTGGCTTGTAAGCTAGCAACATTAAGAAAGCCTAAGAACCAAAGTAAAACAATCATAAGAGCATCCCATTAAGCGTGTTAGGGGTTAGCCTTCCGCTCTCCGCGGAGGGCTATTTTTTAGAAGCGACTAGAGGTCTTTCATGGAGAGGCCTATTCGTTTTTTGCCCATATCGATACTAATGACCTTGACAGTCACTTCTTGGCTGACAGCAAGGATTTCGGCAGGATCAGAAATGAAGCGATTCACGATTTGGGATATATGCACGAGTCCTGATTCCTTGACACCGATATCTACAAAAGCGCCGAATTTAGTAACGTTATTCACGATGCCAGGGAGTACCATGCCTAGCGTCAGATCAGAAATAGAATTAATAGACGTAGAGAAATTGACGACTTTGGCTTTGCCTCTGGGGTCGAGGCCAGGTTTTTCTAATTCTTTGACAATGTCTCTGAGGGTTGGTAAGCCTACTTTTTCAGTGACATAATTATTGATAGCTATACTTTTTAGCAGGACGTCGTTCCCAGTAAGTTGCTTTATAGATTGCTTTAGGTCCTTGGCTATCTTAGAGACCAACTGGTAAGATTCAGGATGGACGGCTGTATTATCCAGAGGGTTGATTCCATCTTTTATTCTGAGGAAACCAGCGGCTTGTTCGTAAGCTTTCTTCCCCATTCGAGGGACTTTGAGTAATTCCTTCCTTTCGGTAAATGAACCAGACTCACTCCTATATGTAACAATATTTTGTGCTAAGACTGGCCCTAGTCCGGAGACATAAGTCAGTAATTGTTGGCTGGCGGTATTGATATTGATACCTACAGCATTGACGCAAGACTCTATTGTTCTATCGAGGCTTTCTTTGAGTTTTTTCTGATCGACATCATGCTGGTACTGACCGACGCCGATAGACTTCGCATCTATTTTGACCAGTTCGGCGAGTGGATCCATCAGACGACGGGCTATCGAAATAGCGCCTCTGACTGTGAGGTCTTGGTTAGGAAATTCATCTCTAGCAACCTTAGAAGCAGAATAGATAGAGGCGCCACTTTCATTGACAAAATACTTCTCTACAGGTTTTGCAAATTTCATTTGATCAATGAGCCTATACGTTTCCTTGCCAGCTGTGCCGTTCCCTATCGCTAGAGCGGAAATTCTGTGTTTAGCAATTAGCGCATGTAGGGTTTGCTCAGCTTCTGCAGTCTTGTTCTGAGGTGGGTGTGGAAAGATGGTTTCGTAGTGGAGGAAGTCACCATTATAGTCTAAGACAACCACTTTGCAACCCGATCTGAATCCTGGGTCGATGCCCATAACCTTTTGTTCACCTAGAGGGGCAGCTAAGAGTAGATCTTTGAGATTTTTTGCAAAGACAGCTATGGCTTCCTTGTCTGCTTTGGCTTTGGCTTCTTTCTTTATTTCGTTCTCGATTGATGGTTTGATGAGTCTCTTCATTGCGTCAGCAATAGCTAGTCTGATTTGGTCAGCACAGTCACTTTGCTTGTGACGGATAAGGTCACCTTCTATACGCTCAGTGGCGTAGGTGTCGTCTATTGTTAGCTTGACTCTTAGTAAGCCTTCGTTCTCTCCTCTATACATTGCAAGCAGTCGATGTGATGGCGCTTTCTTCAGTGGTTCGGAGAAGTCAAAGTAACTTTCATACTTTCCAGCTTGATCTTTTTTACTTTTGACCACAGCGGAGGATATGACAGCTTGTCTTTTGAATGTGCCTCTAATCAGCTCCCTTGATTTTGGGTTTTCACTGATCCATTCTGCTATGATATGACGGGCACCTTCTAGGGCTGCAGCAGGAGAGGGGACTTTCTTATTGACATATTTTTTGGCATCGAAGAAGAGACTGTTAGTTTGCTGGGCTGTAATGATTTTGGCTAGGGGTTCTAAGCCATTTTCTTTAGCTATGGTTGCTTTGGTCCTAATTTTCTTTTTGTAGGGAAGGTAGATGTCCTCTAACCTTACTTTGTTCCAGCAGTTTTTGATCTTGGTTCTGAGCGCAGGGGTGAGCGCACCTTGACTCTCTATCGCTTTGAGGATCGTTTCTTTTCGTTTGGTAAGTTCGAGTAGGTCATTATAGGCAGTTTGTATATCACCGATAGCGACTTCGTCTAGTGAGCCTGTCATCTCCTTACGATATCTTGATATAAAAGGAACAGTGGCACCCTCACTGAGTAACTTGACCGTATGCCTGACACCTGCAGCAGGTAATTGGAGTTGGTCCTGTATGAGTTTGGTGATGATAGGGTCCATTGGAGATAGCTTAGAACTACAATGTTAATAAATAATTGGCCTTGGCTATTATTCTCCTTAAATGGAATTTATTCCAGTCATTATCTGTATTAATAGGGTACGGACTTTTTACTAAAAATAGAAGAAAGATGAGAAACGAAAATAAATGCACCTGCAACTGTAAGCCTTGCCAATCGGGTGATTGCAAAGCTTGTACTTGCGAGAGTTGCAACTGTAGCAATTGTAATTGCTGATAAGAAATTAGACTTTTAGAAAAGCCTTGTATCATTCTCTTGATACAAGGCTTTTTTTTATTGTCGATAGATGGAGTTGCGTTTCACAGATAAGAGGATTATCAAAATTAACACTGAAGAAAAATATGTCTACGACCCACTAAAAAAATCCGTGTCCTCCGTCAAATCCCTATAAATCCGCGATCCGAAAGGAGCTGCGGGAGGCTGTTGTAAGGTATTGTTGGTTTGTAAGAGTATCGGCAGTTTAAGTATTTAACAACCAGTATTTAGGGCGCCCAAATTCTGAATTTAACCCCAAATTGCATGTCTGATAACTGCAAGTTTGTAACTATAAAACCTCACTTGGATATACCCATTTCTACCTGTCTTATGCTAGACTACAGACGCCAAGCCAGCTTTAATCGAGGACAAGCATTTATGTTAAATAAATTATTAATATATAAGTCATTGTTTATCAATTAGTTAATTGAATGCATTAACTTAAGACTGAAGTCTTAGTCGATACTTAGCCCTTAATTGAATTCTTAAGCCGCTGTTATGGTTACTTAGCTAAGCATTACTAGTTATATATGTATTTTTGCATATATTAACTGAAGGGTCTTATATACCATGAAAACAAAACCCAGATCATTTTGGCAAAAACCTGAAGGTGTCGTCGGCGCGATTTTTCTTCTGGGCATTATTGGTGTCCTAGGATGGGCGATCCCGTCCTCTCTAGCAGCAATCTATGCATTTGGGAAATCCACTTTCGGTCTTATATCGATTCTAGGTGTGCTAGGTGTGGCTATTTTTGCAACCCTAGATACCAAGGCTAGGACCCTCGTCTCTTACTTATATAAGAGTACGATGCGCTGGATTACAGGACTTTTCATAGAGCTAGATCCCATTGCTATCCTGAAGGCCTATGTCTCTGACCTTCGCGGTAATCTGAAAAAGATGCGGATGCAGATCGGCAAGCTACGTGTACAGATGCACAAGCTCAAGGAGATGATCGTCAATAATCAGAAGAGCATCAAGACGAATATCCAGCTAGCTACAGAAGCGAAGCATACCAATAAGGAAGCCCAGATGATCCTCAAGAGTCGTAAGGCAGGTAGGCTCAGGGATTCTAATATGAAGCTGGAGGACCTATACAAAAGGATGGAGGTCCTCTATAGGGTCCTATCTAAGATGTATGAGAACTCTGCTGTCCTCGCAGAAGATATCGAGGATCAGGTCGAGCTCAAAGAACGAGAACGCAAGGCCATGCTTGCAGGACATTCCGCGATGAAGTCAGCGATGTCTATTATCAAGGGCGACTCTGATAAGCGCGCGATGTTCGACCAGGCACTAGAAGCCATAGCTGATGATGTCAGCTCCAAGGTCGGTGAGATGGAACGATTCATGGAGATGTCAGAGGACTTTATGTCCTCTATCGATCTACAGAATGGCATCTTCGAGGAGAAAGGCATGGAGATGTTAGAGAAGTGGGAGAAAGAATCGACCTCACTGATACTAGGCGAGGCCAAGGACGATATCTTGACCCAAGTCGGGAATGATAGTGATATCCTCGATCTCAATGCCCCTGTCAAGGAAAAAGTAAGAGCAGAACGAACGAATCAATATGACAACTTCTTTGAGTAAGCTGCTCAGAGATTTGTCTAAATATATTAATACAAAACAGCAACAATACAATGGCAAAACGACTAACAGGATTTTCCAAGCTCCTCATTACTTTATTAATTCTCGCCCTTCTGTTTTTTGGTGGTAAGTATGTACTAGATAATACTTCTTTCGGTAAGGATCTCAAGGTGAAAGCTCAAGAAGAGCAAGAAGCTCGACAGGATGAGTCTTCTTCTGACACTAGAAATCATCAGAATGGATCAGACAAAGCGTCTAGCAAATCAGATAAGTCTGGTGGCTTATTCGGTAAGAAAGGCGAGGCAGGATCTAGAGATGCGAAAACACTAAGAGTACAATTAGTGACATGGCCAGGCTATGCGCCAGGTCTCTACTTTAATGAAGGTGCAGCCGCTAACACGAGAAGCCGCTTCTTCAAAGAATACGGGTTCAAAGTAGAATTCGTCAGAGAAGATGATCTGATTAATGCAATGGAGTCGTGGATGGCTGGTGAGTATGATATTATCGTACAGACAGCAGATGCATTTCCTCTATACACGTCTATTCCAGATGTCATGTCACTGAAGCCTAAGGCTTTTATACAGACGGATTGGTCTAGAGGTGGTGATGCTATTATCGCTAAGCGAGGCATCAATTCTATCAATGATCTCAAGGGTAAGCGCATCGCCCTTGCTGTTCCTGCACCTGCACAGACGATGCTAATTACAGCCCTAGAATCAGCAGGTATGGATATCGATGATGTCGATGTCGTCAAGACAACAGATAATATAGCTGCTGCTGAAATGTTCCAGTCCAAGGATATCGATGCGGCTGTCGTATGGAGTCCCTTCGATATAGAAGCAACCAGCAAAGTCAAAGGTTCTAGTGTCCTACTGAGTACGGTGGAGCAATCACATATTATCGGCGATATCATGTTTGCCAGCGAAGAAGTCATGAGAGAGAAGAAGGAGATGTTCGACGGTTTCTACGAAGGTTGGATGAAAGCTGTCGCTGAAATGCAGAATCCAGGTAACTACGACAAAGCCGCTAAGTATATGGGTGATTACCTACAAGCTTCTGTAGAAGATGCAAAGGGTGCCATGAGCACTGTCCACTATGCGAGTCACGGAGACAACATGAATTTCTTCGGCCTCAACAAAAGCCATAAAGGCATGACTGGTGGAGATCTCTATAGCAAGATGAATACGAAGTTTGCTCAGATGGGTGACAGCGAAGGCGAAGGCCCTAGCTGGCGGACTGTCATCGCTGCTGGACCGATTCTAAATGCAGATAGAACCTTGCAGGGTGCGCGTTATGCAGCAGAAGGTGCTAAGACTTTCGAGCCAGCTCCACCTAAAGCCAGAACGGTACCAGCACTTTCTTCTAAGCCAGTCAGTATCAGCTTTGCGAGTGGTCAGTATCAGCTGACTGAGAATGCAAAGACAATCATCGATCTACAATTCGCAGAGACGGCTAAGTCATTTAGCAACATGAGAATTAGGATAGAAGGCAATACCGATAACGTGGGTTCGCGTACCATGAATCAGAAGCTCTCTGAACAGCGTGCTCGATCAGTTGCGAAGTATTTGGAGACGGCATACGGTATGCAAGCGAATAGATTCGTCGTCGTCGGTAATGGTCCAGACAAACCAGTCAAGGGTTGCGAGACGAGCACAAGTGTTTCTTGTCTAGCTAAGAATAGAAGAACAGATTTCCAGTTGATCGCAGATTGATCATAACGATATTATAAGGCGACAGCGTGAAATGGCTTTTCAAATTAAGAGGTGATATACCCCAGCAGTATCGATTATTACTCGATCTGCTTGGGGTCGGTATTATCCTTCTAATCTGGTATCTGCTCTCATATGGCGAGGAGCCTATCTTGTCTAGACTGACACTGCCGTCGCCAGGTGAAGTGTTTCTGTCTTATGGCGAAATGCTGAAGGAGAATAACCTAGTCCAGAATATATTCAGGTCACTTGGGCTCAATCTAGGTGGCTATATTAAGGCCCTGTTATGGACCTTGCCCATCGGCTTTATAATAGGCTTGTTTCCTATATTCAGGGGGATGTTCCATCGGACGATAGATGCAATCAGGTTCGTGCCTCTAGCGGCCTGTGTCGTTCTATTTATCGTTTGGTATGGGACGAGTATCCCGATGAAAGTGAATTTTCTGGCCTTCGGTATCTTTATCTTTTTGTTACCGATTGTCATCCAACGAATAGACCAGGTCAAAGATGTCTATCTGAAAACAGTCTACACACTAGGATCAACGAACTGGCAGACAATTAGATCCGTGTATATCCCTTCTGTCCTTTCTAAGTTGATTGATGATATCAGGATACTTACTGCGATATCTTGGACCTACATCGTCGTCGCAGAAACCATCAATGCAGAAGAGGGTGGTCTGGGAGCACTGACATATATTGTCAGACGACAGTCTCAGACAGAGAAATTATTCGGCATCTTACTGCTGTTTATATTCATAGGTATTATTCAGGATTGGTTATTTGTCCGTCTGGATAGAGAGCTCTTCCCACATAAGTACCAGATCAAGGATGCGAAGAAGTACGGTAAGCTAGATGAGACTTCTATGATAGAAACCATCTTCGACTTTGC
>CALEAC010000040.1 GCA_937944095.1 uncultured Saprospiraceae bacterium | reverse complement strand
ATACTCAAAGAATTCATGTCAAGTCTGGAATCTGGAATGATGGAAGATGGCACTGCAATTGGTATGGGTCTGGCCTCTGCGGTCAATCGTCTCAAGGAAAGTGAAGCTAAGAGTAAAGTGGTCATCCTGCTAACCGATGGTGTCAATAATGCAGGTTATATCAAACCGATGACCGCCGCAGAAATCGCTGACGAACTCAAAGTCAAAGTATATACCATAGGTGTCGGTTCTATGGGTAATGCGATATCACCGATTTCTAGAAGAAGTGATGGTCGGTACCACTTCGGTCTGGCTAGAGTCGAGATAGACGAAGATTTACTGACAGAGATTTCCGAACTCACTGGCGGACAATATTACCGTGCGACTAACGAAGCCAGTCTAGAACGAATCTACTCAGAGATCGATCGTCTCGAAAAAACAGAAATGGAAGTTTCAGTGTTTAAACGCTACACAGAGGAATTCAGAAGATTTCTCTTGTTGGGTTTCATTTTTCTATTTATTGAATGGTTTCTTAGGAACACTTTATTGAAAACACTTCCTTAACTATGTTCAGATTCGAAGTACCATCCATATTGTATAGTCTAGCCATCCTTATCCCACTGGGTATATTATTGTTATGGCTAACACATGGCTGGTTCCTGCGCTCCCTGGACAAAACAGGAGATGCTAAGCTCATAAGAAGGCTGTTTCCATTCCACTCAAGAAAGCGGGCGCTGATTAAAAATACGCTTGTTCTTTTTGGCTTACTCTTTATGGTGATAGCGTGGTCTAATCCACAGTGGGGATCTAAGAAAGAAAAAGTAAAGGCAAAGAGTTCTGATGTCGTTATCGCCCTAGATATCTCACAGAGTATGATGGCAGAAGACATCACACCTAATCGAATGGAAAGATCTAAACGATTCTGCACTGAATTAATTAAGAAATTAAGAGGTGAACGTTTGGGCTTAATTTTCTTTGCTGGTGGAGCATATTTACAAATGCCACTATCACAGGACAATGCCTCCGCCGATTTATTTATCAAGTCCGCTAGCCCAAGACAAGCAGGAACACAAGGCACCGTAATAGCAGACGCAATTGATTTATCACTAAATCTATTTTCGGATGATGATCCGACTCAGAAAGCATTGATTATCATCTCCGATGGTGAGAACCACGAACAGGAAGCTATAGATGCTGCTCAGCGTGCCAAGGAAAAAGGCATGACTGTTTTTACCTTAGGTGTAGGCACAGAACAAGGTGCCCAGATTCCATTTATCAATAATGGCAAAAAAACTTACAAACGAGATAAGGATGGCTATCCAGTATCTAGCAAACTTAATGTCGGTCTGATGCAGGATATTGCAGAAAGTGGTGGTGGCGAGTTCTATATGATCGATCAGGCGATGACGGCACTGAACAAATTAGATGTTCAGATAGATAGATTAGAAAAAAGAGAAGTTGAACAACGGTCATTTACCGATTTCAACAGTTACTTTCAGTATTTTCTGATTCCGGCTATTCTACTATTTATGTTTGAATATTGTTTCTCATCCAGGCGCTCAAAACATCAGAATTGGAGATCCGTAATAGGTATAGAATGAATAGGAAGACAATTATAGCAATCATCATTATACTGTCCTGCGGCTTCAGTAATGCACAGTCCACGAACGAATTATTACGATCTGGTGACGAGTACTATAGGCGTGGCGACAATACTGCCGCAGAGGAAGTGTATCGCAAAGCTAGAATGAAAGAAAGCAGCTTAGCAGCCAACTACAATCTTGGTAATTCAACTTATAATCTAGAACGCTATGAAGAAGCTGTAGATCATTATATGAATGCCACACTCAAAGTAAGCGAATCAGAAACCAATTCAGCCATTCACTATAATCTAGGAAACGCTTATTTCAATAACCAAGATCTAGAAAAAGCCATAGAAGCATACAAACAGGCCGTTAGGCTAGATGCTAATAACAAGGAGGCCAGATATAATCTAGCCGTCTGTAAGGAAATGAAAAAGCAGGCAGAGCAACAACAGCAGGAAGAACAAGGTGAAGGAGAAGGTGACCCACAGGACCAAGACCAAGAAGACCAGGAGCAACAAGAAGGTGACCAAGAACAGGAGAATAAGGAGCAAGAAGAAAACCAAGAACAACAAGAACAGGAAGACTCTGAGTCCAAACAAGACAGCACGCAAAACCAACAAGGAGAGCCATCTGCTTTTGACAGCACACGCCTCGAAAAACAAACGCTAGACAGTATGGATGCTATTAAATTATTGCAGATTATACAAAGCGAGGAATTAAAAGTCCAAGAGAAATTAAGGAAATTCAATTCCAATAGAAAAAAACCAAATAAAGACTGGTAACTAATATTCCTACTAAATCTAAAAATTGAGATCTAAGATGAAATATTATTTATGCCTATGGTCCCTGCTCTTATCTGGACTATGTTATGGCCAAAAATTCGAAGCTCAAGTTAGCTCTGACTCGATTCTACTGGGAAACAAACTCGAATTGACCTTTGTCATAGAAAACATGGAAGGACAGTTCGAAGGTCCACCATTAGATGGTTTCATACTTATAAGTGGGCCTAACCAATCCTCCTCTATACAGATCATTAACGGTGACAAGACAGTGAGCGCTAGCTACTCTTATTACCTCAGACCAGAAGAGGTCGGAACCATGACCATACCTCCCGCCTACTTGGTCACAGAAGACCTTACCTTAGAGACTTTACCCATAGAGATTAATGTGTATCCAAACCCAGAAAATATTATAACAGAACCAGATACTCGCAACAGTGAGCATTTCTTCTTTGATTTTTTTGGAAACTCCCCGAAACTCCCTGACACCGATGCTTCCGAACCTAAAAGAAAGCTCAAAAAACTATGAAGCATAACCTGTCATTAGTACTAATCCTCACACTAGCAGTCGTTACCCTGTTCGGACAGTCTACCTCATTCGTCGCTAAGACTGATGCGAATAAGGTACTTGAGGGTTCTTATGTCCAGGTAAGTTTTATATTAGAAAACGGGAATGGAAGTCGTTTTAAGCCACCTTCCTTCAAGGGATTCCAAGTCGTTTCTGGGCCTTCCACCTCTAACTCGACGACTATCGTCAATGGTAGGAGGAGTCAGACCATGAGCTATACCTATGGCCTACAGCCTACTGCTGTCGGCCGTTTCACAATAGAACCTGCAACTATGGTGGTCAATGGAAAGAAGATGACCACCAACAGCCTTATAATAGAAGTAGTCAAAGGCAGCAAAAAGCAAGGTGTCGATAATCAACAAGTTTTTGTCAAAATGGAACTGACTGACTCTATAGCCTATGTGGGACAGCAAATCATAGTCGATTACAAACTATACACACAACTAGATGTCCGTTCTATAGATTTTACGACAGAACAGAAATATGACGGCTTCTATTCGGAGCAACTAAAGAGAGAGAGGTCCAATTATACCAGGGAGATTATTGGTGATCAAGAATACCATGTCAAATCCATAAGCAAAATGGCTTTGTTCCCACAACAAACAGGCACCTATGACCTAGACCCTGCGAGTATCAAACTTGGAATCGCGACGGAAGGTCGGTCTCGAAGTTTCTTTTTCTCTGCTCAGCTAAAACCCATGTTAACAATCGCTAATGGCGCTAGA
>CALEAC010000039.1 GCA_937944095.1 uncultured Saprospiraceae bacterium | reverse complement strand
CTGTACCGCAGCACCTAAGGCAACAACTTCGTCAGGATCGATCTCATCATAGATAGGTAAACCGAAGTTATCGATGAGTTTTTGCTTGATAATAGGTACTCTAGTAGAACCGCCCACCAGAATAATCTTATCTAATTCATCCAAGGCGAGGCCAGAGTCTTTGATTGCAAGTTGAGTCTTAGAAATCATCACTTCGAGCAGTGGCTCCAGCAGGCTATTGAAGGTGGCTCTCTCGAGTCTCAATCCTTTTTCGTCATCGTGATAAGATGCAGATTGGGAAAGTGTCTTTTTAGCTTCTTCTGCACTTAATCGTAGTGCTTGCTTCATCTGACTATCGTGAGATATAGCAGTTGATATTGCAGTCTCAGTATACCGTTCTGATAACCAATATTCACTTATAAGTCTATCAAAATCATCCCCTCCTAAGTGGGTGTCACCATTTGTAGATAAGACATCAAAAACACCATCATTAATACTTAGAATCGTTACGTCAAAAGTGCCGCCTCCTAGATCAAAGACGATGACTTTTTCCTGAGTATCTTTGTTCTGGTAACCATAAGCTAGAGCTGCAGCAGTCGGTTCATTGATAATCCTAAGAATATCTAGACCTGCTAACCTACCAGCATCTCTAGTAGCTTGTCTTTGGGCATCATTGAAGTAGGCGGGCACAGTAATAACCGCTTTCGAGACTGTTTGCTTAAGATGGTTCTCGATTCGAGTCTTAAGAAATTTGAGGATTTCCGCAGATAACGCCACAGGAGAGTAGAATTTGTCATCTACTTGGACTTTAATCATTCGGTCTTCCTCATCTATGATTCTATAGCTTAGGTTATTACTGCTTATGCTCAGATCATCCATAGACTTCCCTAGCAATCTTTTGACACTATATATAGTTGATTCTGGATGCGTAACCAGCTTATGCTTAGCCTCGTCACCGACTACTAGAGTATCTCCTGCAAAGTGAATGATAGACGGCACCAGCGCTTTTTTGTCTTGCGCTGATCTGATTAGAGTAGGCAGCCCATCTTTGACATAGGCGACCAAGCTATTAGTCGTCCCGAGGTCGATGCCGATAACTAGATCAGGTTGCTCTAATTCACCGGACTTAACGTTAATTGGTATCTTAGCCATAAGAAATAATAGTGCTTATAACACCCTAGGGATGTCGATGTTCAAGAATAGATCCGTAATACTTTTCATAATATTAGCTGGTTTCTTTGTCACTAATGCCTTAGTGGCTGAGATGATTGGTATAAAGATATTTTCTTTAGAACAAAGTCTGGGGTTCGAGCCTCTAGATTTAAGTTTTTTTGGAGTTTCTGGACTGTCATTGAATCTAACAGCTGGTGTGCTATTATGGCCAGTGGTTTTTGTTATGACAGATATCATTAATGAATACTATGGCAAACGTGGTGTCAAATTTCTTAGTTATCTGGCTGTCGGTCTGATCAGTTATGCATTTGTAATGATTTTCGTTGCCATAGAATTATCACCTAATTCTTGGTGGAATGAGAAAAGTGGTCTATTAGATTCAGATGTATTAATGCAAATCAAAAGCATGAATCTCGCTTTTCATAAAGTATTCGGGCAGGGGTTATGGATTATTATTGGCTCACTGGTCGCCTTCCTAGTTGGTCAGATTCTCGATGTCACTGTTTATCAACAAATAAGGAAGCGTACAGGAGAAGGCTTGATTTGGCTTAGAGCAACAGGATCCACCTTGCTTTCACAATTGGTAGATAGCTATCTTGTTCTGATTATTGCTTTCTACATAGGCTCTGACTGGGATATGAATAGGGTACTTGCAATAGGTACTATGAATTATATCTATAAGTTCGTCGTTGCTATCATACTCACGCCCGTCATATATGTCTCGCATCATCTTATTGATAGATACTTAGGGACTAACTTAGCTCAAGAAATGAAGAATCGAGCATCTTTACAGTCATGAATACATTTACAGATACGGTCATGATGATCCGTCCAGCACACTTTGGGTACAACGTCGATACAGCTCAGGATAACAGCTTCCAGACAGTGGCTGATCAGGACATTACACAAATTAGTATACAAGCACGCAAGGAATTCGATGCGATGGTTGATCTTCTTAGGGCTAATGACATAGATGTACTCGTATACGAGGACTTAAAAGATCAGATTCTACCAGATGCCGTATTTCCTAATAATTGGATTTCGACACATCTTAACTCAAGTATCGCTACCTATGCGATGAAGGCAGAATCAAGGAGGATAGAACGTAGAGAGGACATCGTGAATGACCTCACGACTAAGTTTAATTTTGCTAAGAGATATGGGTTTGAGTATAATGAAGAAGACGGCTTATTTCTAGAAGGTACCGGGAGTATGGTTTTGGATAGAGAAAACAGAATATGCTATGCAGGATTAAGCGATAGAACTGAGATTAGTGTTCTGGAGAAATTTGCCGTCTTATATAACTACAAGAAGATTATCTTTCATACTCAAGACCAGACTGGTATACCCATCTATCATACCAATGTTGTCATGGCCGTCACCGAGGATTTTGTGATAATATGCTTGGCTGCAATCACTGATAATGCTGAGAAAAAAGAGCTACTCAGAACGATCGATAGCACCAATAAGCAGATCGTAGAGATTACAATGGACCAGATGTACCAATTCGCTGGAAACATGATTCAATTAAAGTCGAAACTAGGTCAAAAACTAATTCTCTTATCTGATATTGCTCACAAATCATTAACGGCTAAACAGATCGATCTACTCAGAACACAAAATAAACTGATACCCATCAAAGTACCCACTATAGAAAAATATGGAGGGGGTAGCGTACGGTGCATGATTGCTGAAATCTTCATTTCAAAAAAGTAACAAAGTTGCATATTTTTGGACATGCAAATTTGATTGAAAAAATTATTATAAAATAGATAACGTGTTCTATATCAATCTAATGCACTACTAAAATCCACTTAAAATCATGAATTAATACCTAGATAAATAATTTGATTCTGGCTAACTTGGTAGCTAAGATATCTACAGAACTAAGTATTAAATTCATTTATATGCCCTTTATCCATTCCGTACAATCAGGCGTACCTAGATACATTTACAGCCAATTAGAAGTCTATGAGCGTCTTAGCCCTTTTGTACCTGAAAGATTACGCAGTCTCTTTTCAAAAATTCTACAAGGCTCTCAAATTAAAAAACGTCATTTTTCTACCTCTATGGAAGAGATGGTCAGTATGACACAAGATAAAAGAATAGAAGACAAATTTCTATTGTGGAAAGATACTTCCATGGAGTTCTTTATTAATCAGATTTCTGAACTTATAACACAAGCTGACTTACTTCCAGATGAGATTGATGGTATATGTACCAGTACAACCTCTGGTTTTGTAACACCAAACATAGACGTCTTATTATGCGAAAGATTTGGTTTTAGACCAGACATTAAGCGTATGCCAATTTTTGGCTTAGGCTGTTCTGGTGGTATAACACCTATCACGAGGGTCTATGAATATCTCAAAGCATATCCAGAAGACGCTGTACTTATCTGCGTAGGCGATACCTTATGTAACCAGTTTGAGATGCCGACCACAGCCTCATTACTTGTTTCTAATGCAATTTTTGCTGATGGCTATGGGACTCTCTTAATGGTAGGCGACGAACATCGATTAGCTAGTGAATCACAATTAGAAATTCTATACACGAGGTCCCACCTATTTCCAGATTGCGAATTTGCCGTAGGTCAACGAATGACTGATAGCGGCTTAGTCACTCATGTAGACTTCAAATTGCCAGAAATCATCAAAAGTTCGATAGCCGAGCCAATGAGCGCAGTCCAAAGAGACCTCGGGATAGAATTTAATGACATAAAGCACTGGATGTGCCATGTAGGTGGACCTAAAATTGCACAAACAATTACAGAAACTCTGGGATTAAAAAACGGTGCATTAGAGGCAAGTCTAGAGACTTACCGGAATTATGGAAATCAAGCAGGCGTGTCAGTTGTAACAGCGATTGACCATCATCTAAGAAAGGATAATGACCCAGGCTTAGGCTTCCTTATGGGCTTGGGACCTGGTATTCATCTGGAATATGCTGCTTGCCAATTAACACCAAAGAAAGCAACTAATCATGCCGTGAATACTAATAGCGCCTCTCACTCAATCTCAGATTCGGTACAATTAGTCAACAAAATGACTTGAGCTGTATAGGTTGTATAGGTTATGTAGGGCTTATGTGGTGTTTTAACATTTTTGGTACGATTTAGGATATACCACTGATTAGAATATTTAAGCGTTTGTCATAGACTATCTACCTCAAAACAGATAGTCTATTTTTTTTACAATTCAGGGTGTTATAGTCACTTTCATTTTTTCATATCCATCTGCCCCTGAATCATAGATCGATGGATGAAACCAATAGAAAAAATTAATTCCTTATTGCAAGAAGATATTTCTGGCAAAGAGTTCGAGCTACTACATCAATTCAAGCTGCTTAAGCTTGATATGTATAAGCTAGAGCAAGAACTTATGTTAGTTCATAATGACAAGCTCATTATGGAACATCATCTTAATTCTACAATCAAGGACCTAGCAGAATCAAACAAAAAGATTCGCCAACTCAGAAGAAAGGAACTGAAGGAAAATGAGCGGTTACTAAGATTCGAACAAAACAGACTAGAACAGATTACGCACGCGATGACGTCTTCTATCGCTTACGTCGATAATAATTTTATCTATAGGTATACAAATCATATGTATACAGAATGGTTTGGCGAAAGGGCCTCTGACATAATCGGTAAGTCAGTCTCAGAAGTTATTGGCGAAGACTTTTTCAAAATGACGAAACCACTATATGATAGAGTGTTTCAAGGTGAAAATTACAGTTATGAGAACCAAACCATTTACAATGGAAAACCGCTTTATCTTAGAGTAAACTATGTTCCAGCAACTGATGAGGCTGGAAACAATATAGGCTTGTACATCTTTGCTCATAATATCACGGAAAACAAATTAATAGAAGAGGAAATCAGAACTTCGAAAAAAGAATTGTCGCAAACCAACAAGAAACTAACCAAGTATATAGAATCGAATATACAACTGGAGCAATTCGCTCATATTGCGGCACATGATATGAAATCACCTCTAAGGTCCATATCTAGTTTTGCTGGCCTGCTTAAGATGAATCTTGATAATACCTTGGAGCCTAAGAATAGAAATTACTTTAACATCATAGAAGAAGGTACAAAAACACTGAATGCTTTGATTACAGACCTTCTAGATTACAGTAAGTTAGGCGCTAAGAAATTAGAATTATCTCAAGTTGATCTTGGAAGGTTATTGCAAAAGATATTAACCTATCTTAAAAGTTCTATTGATGAAAAGAAAGCGGTTATTAAAATAGGAGAATTGCCAACTGTCATCACGGCAGATAGAACCAAACTCTATCAGGTCTTCCAAAACCTGATTTCTAACGCCTTAAAATTCACCCCTCATAATGCTATGGCTGAGATAGAAATCTATTCAGAAGAATGTCCAGACCACTTTCATTTTTATGTAAAAGACAATGGGATAGGAATCTCTCCAGAGCACCAATCTGTGATATTTGATTCATTCAAGCAGCTGCATTCTAAAACAGAATACCAAGGTACTGGCTTGGGTCTCTCCATATGTAAGAAGATAATAACAGATCATGGAGGAGAAATCAAAGTCACAAGTGAGCCTGGACAGGGCAGTACTTTCCACTTTGCAATATCCAAAGGTCTTACTGACAGCAAATAAGCCCTTAACGCTTTGATTTCTATCAAATAGAAATTAATTCTAGAAGAGTTCACTATATATTAGAGATAATCTGATGTGATATACTACTTTTGCATTGCCCAAAGACTGGTTTACTATTATTATTAATTATCGAAATAATAACTAAACCAATCTTCTGAAATGAAAAAACTATTACTATCAGCTATGTTCCTCGCATGCTACCTGCTAGGTCATAGTCAGGGAACCACGACTTCGACCCTAATAGGCTCTATTATAGACCAAAGTGGAGAAGCCTTGATAGGTGCAACAATTACTGCTATCCACACGCCATCTGGTACTTTCTATGGCACAGGAACTGATTTATCAGGGAACTATCGTATAGATAATATGAGAGTCGGTGGGCCTTACACAATCACTGCTTCTTATGTAGGTCAGGAAGATCTGACTCAAGACAATGTCTACCTCAGACTAGGTGAGACTCGGACTCAGAACTTAGTATTAGGATCTGGGGCAATCCAGCTGGATGAGATAACTGTCGTAGGACAGTCTGGTTCTGTTGGGTTGAACACTGGATCATCAACAAGTATTTCTACAGAGCAAATAGAAAATATGCCTACTCTAGGTAGAAATTTGACAGATTACACAAGATTGACACCCCAAGCAAGAAGTACTTTCGATGGTGGTGTTTCTTTTGGTGGTCAGAACAATAGATACAATGCAATCTATGTAGATGGCGCTGTTAACAATGACGTTTTCGGCCTTGCTGGTAATGGTCAGAACGGTGGTCAGACAGGTATCGCGCCATTCAGTATCGATGCGATAGAACAGATCCAAGTTGTTTTATCACCATACGATGTTAGTTATGGTGGATTTGCAGGTGGTGGTATCAATGCAGTCACAAAATCAGGAACAAACTGCTTTACAGGATCGGCCTACGTATTTAATCAAAATCAAGGCCTTGCTGGAAAGACAAATGGTAAGATTGCAGAACGACTAGCTTTATCACAAAATGTGGATATAGATAGTATAGATAGAAATAGGTTAGATGATTTCAGTAGTAACTTATATGGCCTGTCCTTAGGAGGTCCAATATTGAAGGACAAAGCATTTTTCTTTCTTAATGCAGAAATCCAAAGAGACGAAACACCAGCACCTTTCTCAGGAGAATATGATGGCGATACGTCTTTAGATTCATTGCAAGTCTTGAGAGATTTTATCCAGAATACGTACAATTATGATACAGGTGATTTTGGAAATAAAATTAACAAGTTAGATGGCACGAGACTATTTGCTAAGCTTAATTTCAATATCAACCAATCGAATAGCCTAACCCTAAGACATAGTTACACCAAGGGAGAACAATTAGAAGTAAATACTTCAACCAATAGATCTATAAATTTTGCAAACAATGGTGTTTTCTTTCCGACAACGACAAATAGCTCAGCGCTAGAGTTAAGCTCTCAGATTGGTAGCAATATGTCTAATAATCTTATTGTTGGATATACAACTGTAAGAGATGATAGAGACCCAATAGGAAGTGATTTTCCTAATGTCAGAATCTTTGATGGAGATGGTCAGATCTTTCTTGGAAGTGAAGCTTTCTCTACAGCCAATGCACTAGATCAGGACATTCTAACTATTACTGATAATTTCAAAATTTACAAAGGAAATCATACTTTAACACTTGGAACCCATAATGAATTTCTTAGCATCTACAATTTGTTCATTAGACAAAATTTTGGTGCCTATAGATTCAGTAGTGTATCAGATTTTATTAATGGTGATGCAAGTAGACTTGATAGGTCATACTCACTAGTTGATAATTTAACAGGTGATGGTTCAGCAGCTGCTGCAGATTTCAGTGCAGCACAATTAGGTTTCTATATACAAGACGAAATAACTGTCAGCAACAAATTCTCTTTGACTGCTGGACTTAGATTAGACATACCTATGTTCTCTGATGACCCTAATATTGATGCGTCTTTTAATTCTACAACACTTCCAATTCTGGCAGCTAATTATGATTTAGAAGGGGCAGAAGGTGGAAAGGCACCGTCAGGACAATTAATGTTTTCTCCGAGAGTCGGCTTTAACTACAAGTCTAGTGAACTGCTTAATATCAGAGGGGGTGCTGGTATATTTACAAGTAGAATTCCGTTCGTATGGCCAGGAGGTATGTACACTAATAACGGATTGACTATAGGTGGCGTGAGACAGTTTGATATCCCATTCAATGCTGATCCTCAGAACCAACCAGTAGATGCCAACTTCACTATTCCTTCAGGGCAGATAGATTTATTCTCTGCTGACTTCAAATTTCCTCAAATTCTAAGAGGAAGTTTAGGCTTTGATATCACACCAGTTGGTGGATGGTATATTAGTCTAGAAGGTATGTATACTAAGACTCTTAATAATATTCTTTACCAGAATGTAAATAGTGACCCAACTGTTGCATTTAACTGGGCTAATCACGGTGCTGATGACCGACCGATATATGTAAATGAAAGTCTAGACACAACTTATAATGCTGTCTACCTAGCAACAAATACAGATGAAGGATTCGCCTATAATGTGACTGCATCAGTAGGTAAGCAATTCAATAACCTAAATCTATTTGCAGCTTATTCATTCGGTGATGCCGAATCAGTATTCGAAGGAACTTCATCTCAGAACTCTTCTCAATGGAGAGGCGCGTTTACAACCGATGGTCGGAATAATGCAACACTTGCCACTTCTGATTTTGCTTTAGGAACTAGAATTATAGGTTCATTAGGCTATGATATAGATTGGACGAAGGATGGTAATTTCAACACGAACTTTTCCCTTTTTTATAATGGACAAGCAGGTGACCTATATTCTTACGTATATAATAATGATGATGCTGAAAACCTCAATGGCGAAACTGGTTCAACAGGTCGTAATAGAAGTTTGATATATGTACCAGCAAACGAAGCAGAAGCTAATCTTATCGACAATGGTGATCTAACTGCCTCAGAGCAATGGGCACTAATGGATAAGTTTATATCAGAAGATGATTATTTGTCTGGCATAAGAGGTCAGTATGCTGAGAAAAATAGTAATAGAACACCTTTCTCACACCAGATAGATTTGAGAATTGCGCAAGATCTTGGATTTAACGTAGGTGGCAGAGGAAATAAGCTTGAACTTACTCTTGATGTTTTCAATTTAGGAAATCTTCTTAACAAAAACTGGGGTGCACTATACAGTAATCCATTTGATTACAGATTAATCAACTTCGAAGGTTACGGTGCTGATGGAGAGACACCACAATTTAGTTTTACTGAAGACGAGCTAGGTAAAGAAAGATTTGGGATTGCTGATCGAGTCAGTAGATGGAGAGGGAGAGTAGGTCTCAGATATACCTTTGGTACACCTAATGATTGTGCCTTCAGTCCTGTTGCTATGACTTCTAGTGCTAGCGACAGAAACTTAGATTCAGACGGAGATGGTATCAAGGATCACAAAGATGCTTGTCCTGATGTCGCTGGAATCAAAAAATATAAAGGATGTCCTATGTCTGCAGAGGACATGGCTGCTCAGGCACTTGCAGAAGCAGAAGCTGCAAGAGTAGCAGCTGAAGAAAGAGCTAGACTAGAAGCAGAAGCGGCACTAGTAAGAGCAGAAGAAGAAAAAATCGCTGCGGAAGAAAGAATGCTTGCAGAAGTCGCAGCAAGAAAGAAAGCGGAGGCAGATGCAACACGCGCATTAGAAGTTAAAGCGAAGGCTGAAGCAGAAGCTAGAGCAGCGGCTGCAGCTGCAACAAGAAACACTACTCGGACAACGACGACTACGAGCACAACCGTAGATGCAACTCGTAATGCAGAGATAAAGTCGTCATTCGATGCGGCACTTAGAGGCATCAAATTCAATTCTTCTAAGTCCACTTTCAAGACTGAGTCATACGTCCTTATGGATAAGGTCGTATCTGTAATGCAGAAGTACTCTGACCTTAAGGTATCGATAGAAGGGCATACAGATTCTCAAGGTGCTGAAACAGCTAACTCTGACCTTTCTGTCAAAAGAGCAAATGCAGTAAAAGAGTATCTTATTTCTAAAGGTATCAGCAGTACAAGACTAAGCACTAAAGGCTTCGGTGAATATCGTCCGGTATCAACTAATGATACAGCAGAAGGTAGAGCACAGAATAGACGAGTAGAGTTTAAAATCGTTAATTAAACTCACGATAAGACTTAATTATAGCCAAGGCGGGACTCGATAGTCCCGCCTTTTTTTATATTTACTTATAAACAATTTATAATGAATAGAATATACATTTTAGTTACTGCTATAATTCTTCTTGGGCTTACAGCGCTATCTGGACAGATTAATATGAGTATCAAGGATGCTCGAGAAGCAGATCCAGACGGTATCTTGATAAACGAAGGCTTAGAAGTAACCTTAGACGGAAAGGCAATAGGACCCAACTTTAGAGCTGGAGGTCAGAACTTTATTCTAGTAGATATAGGAGATGCCATAGGCATAACTGTATTTGTCCTTGAAGGTGACCTCGGTTATGAAGTCCAAGACTACCAAAACATCAGGGTCACTGGATTCCTTAAGACTTTTAATGGTCTAGCTGAAATAGAAGCAACCAGCATCGATATCCTAAACCCTGGTGGCTTCAATCCGTCAATCCCTATTACCACTGTGCTGGACGAATCGACAGAATCCTACTTAGTTAGTATCAAGAATGTCAGCCTGCTAGACCCATCCCAATGGCAAACCAGCGGCAGCTTCAATGTCGACATCACAAATGGTTCTGAAATCATGCAAATGAGAATTGATTCGGACACGGACATCTCAGGTATGTTAGCGCCTACAGGTACCTTTAGTGTGACTGGTATCGGCGGACAATTCGATAATGTGGTGCCTTATGACGAAGGCTACCAACTATTTCCTAGAAGTGTCGCTGATATAGATCCATACAATACAACTGTTGTGAGCTCACCTTATCGTGTGGTAGGCATGGGTGACATCAGAGAAAATGATGCTGATGGCGTACCATTGTTAGATGGCGAGTTAGTCGAAGTTGCTGGTATCGTCCATGGCACAAATTTCAGACCATCAGGATTACAATTCTATATACTCAATGAGTTCAACCAAGGTGTTTCTGTCTTTGAGACAGAAAACCCTTTTGGCTATGAAGTAACCCCCGGTGATCTATTGGGTGTACAAGGAACCATCGGACATTTCAATGGTCTTACCCAATTAGCACCTGATAGTATCTGGATTATTAGTAGCAGCAACCAATTGCTAGCACCTAGAGAAATCACTACACTAGATGAAAGTACAGAAGCGTCTTATGTTACTTTTTCTTCATTTGGTACTGTGGATCCTGCAGAGTGGCTGGGAGATGGCAGCTCTTTTAATATTGACTTTCTAGATGTGACTGGTAATGTGATAACAGTCAGAATAGATTCAGATACGTATTACTCTGATCAGGCATACGTGGGTTTCGGTAATGTTATACAAGGCATAGGTGGACAGTTTGACAATTCTGCACCACACGATGAAGGGTACCAGTTGTTACCATCATTTAATGAAGACATCTATCCTTTCCTAAGCACTTATGACCTATCAACAGAGGAGATAGAAGTATATCCTAATCCAACTTCTGAAATATTGACAGTATCCTCAGAATCGATTATCAATGGACTCAGCGTCTATGATCTTTCAGGTAGATTACTCTTGCAAAGTGGTGATAATTCAATTGACCTAACCAACATCATAGCTGGTCCATATCTGCTAGATATAGAGACAGCTAAAGGTCATTTATTCAAGCGTATCATTAAGCAATAAGAGAAGACTAGGCCTACTCTAGAAAGGCGGCTTTGTTCTTTTTGAGTAGGTCTACTTTGATATTTTCCTTCAGTGTTGTTGCTAGTGATAGGCCGACATAATCTACCTTAATTGGAAATGTTTTGTGCTTTCTATCTACTAACACTGCAACTTCAACCTTTTTAGGTAAGAATTCCATAATCGGTTTCATGGCATAGAACAGTGTCCGGCCAGTATTAGCAACATCATCAATCACAACAATACTTTTACTACGCAAACTTCCCAGCTCAGGAATCATGGTAATGTCAGTACCAATAGGAGAGGATGGGTCCAGAATTATAGTGCCTATCAGGACTTCCTTATTGGATATCTCAATAAACTTTTCCTTAAGCATTTCTGCAAAGGCACGACCATTTTTGTTAATCCCTAGAAAGTAGAGCCTTCCCGTATCTACGTTATTTTCCCAAATCTCGTAGGATAGTCGCTTAACTTTAAGGTCTATTGCTGTTTGATCAAGGATTTTCATAGCTGAGTTTTATATTTAGACAATAACAAAAACATAATGGCAAAGGTATTTAGTATTATTGACAGGCTTATGATACTTGAAAAATAATGAGAAGAGACCTAATCGCATTACCAGACAATTCTAAAGTTTGGATATACCAGGCTAAAGAGCCATTTAGTTCAGCCGCGGCGCAGGGACTGAAGCAGGACTTATATGATTTCACGATGCAATGGGCATCTCATGGTCATCAGGTCGATAGTTATGGTCATCTTTTTCATTCGCGCTTCATAGTATTGGTCGCAGACGGGAATAACCTGCCTAGTGGCTGTTCCATAGACTCTAGTGTGCATCTTGTCCAAGAGCTAGGCAATAAGTACGATACAGATTTATTGGATAGAACCACGGTTTGCTATTTGGATGAGATGGAGGTCAAAACGGTCGACTTACAGAATCTCTCAACATTATACGCAGAAGGAAAGGTTACTGATGACACCCTTGTCTTCGACAACTTAGTCGCTAATAAAGCAGACTTCTTGTCGAAATGGATTATTCCAATAAAGGAGTCATGGCACCAGCGATTCCTATAATCAGTAGGTATATTGGTGACTTCCGTAGATTTGAACTCAATATGGAAATTATCATTGCTGACGTGTTGTTATAGGTATCATGATCAGAAAAATAAAAGATATACTAGGTATAGAGGGCGTTAGACTCGAGATATTGTGTCCTGATGAGATAAAAGAGTCAGAAGGCCATATTCGAGGTCAACTCAAAATAACAAGTAAATCATCACAGCGTCTCCAGAAAATTACCATCCGACTTGTCGAGAAGTATAGAAGAGGTAGAGAAGAGCAAATGCTCATAGACGAATATCTACTGAGCAGCTTGGACATAGAGACCGACATACAACTCGAAAAAGACAGTCAGGAAATTCTGGACTTCAATCTGACTTTCAACCTGTTGCTGTCCGAAATGGATCAAATCGCAAAGAAAAACCCTCTATCTAGAGGCCTCATCAAACTAGCTAAGACGCTTAAGAATGTCAAATCTTATTACAGGATTGAGGCAATCGCCGTGGTAGAAGGCTCTGAACTAGAGACACAGACTCAGAAGGATCTAATTATTTCTTAGCCTCGTTCTCAGCCCTTTTGGATTCTATCATATCTAATATCTGCTCATCTGTCTTACCGAGATTATCAATCAAAAACTGCACATCATCTGCAAGGTCATGCTTAGGATATCTGACTAGGAAAGCGTCATAGAGTTCTCTAGCCTTGGTATCGTCACCTATGTTATTCTCAATGATGAACCCTTTGAGAAATAGAGAAGTAGGTGCCTTATCGTAATTGGGATACTTTTCTAATATCCAATCGTAGAGAGATAAGGACTTAGAGAAGGTTCTTAGTGATTTTGCCACTTCAGCTGCCTTGAATAGAGTTTCTGGCGTTTGTGGCGATTGTGGATAAGCAAGTGCATATGCCTCGCAAGCATCTACATATTGCAGTGCAGCTGTTTTATTTATTCCTGTATTATCCACATCTTCGAATAATTTTCCACCTAGCGATTTGATATAAACATCGATAGAGTCGATAGGTACAGTCATGTGCTGCTTGACTTCCCCTATTCTAGAGAAACCAGGGAAGTTATCCAATAGACCCTTATAGAGTGTGTTTGAGGCTGTCTCTTTTTTCATGCTTTTCATATAAGCCGCTAAGTCTAAGATTCTATCAGCTGTATTTGGCGCAGTGGCGTTATTCTTAACCAACGGAAACAGGAAGGCAGCTGCTCTAGTTGGTAGATTTTGCTCTTTGGAGATCTTGAGTCCATACTCTAGTAGTTCGTTCTTTTTGCTGTCGGATAGATTAGGCTCTTTTAGATTTTCCATGATGCCCTTGATAAGCTCACTGCCTGTTCCAGCAGTTGGATTTGACTTATAAGTACTTTCGAGCGCTGTCAATCCATTAGAAACGACACCAGACGAGGCATCCTGCTTGCAACTAACAATCAAGCATAGACTAATAGACACTAAAACGGATAATAAAGAGATTCTCATAATAAGTTTTAAAATAGAAAGTTACTCAAAAACAAGGTCTAATATAACTAGAATTGACTAGATCAAACAATTGAACTTAAATACCATTTCTTACATATGAGCAGTGACACATTTAGCATATTCTGGCATCGAAGAGATTTACGAATTGAAGACAATTCAGGCCTTTATCATGCCTTAAAAAAAGGCACTCAGATCCAGCCTATATTCATATTTGACAAAAACATACTAGCTAAGCTCGAAGAGAAAGATGACGCTAGAGTGAGTTTCATCTATAACCAGTTAACAGCGCTTAGGTTGCAGTATCAAGCCCATGGAAGTGACTTATGGGTTTTTTATGGTGACCCCCATAAAGTTATTAAGAAACTAATCACGACTAACAAGGTAACAGCACTATATACCAACAGAGATTATGAGCCTTACGCTAAACATCGAGATGCAAGCATTTCCGACTTGTGTACCAAAGAAAACATCGCTCTTCATACTTATAAGGATCATGTAATATTTGAGAAAGACGAGGTGCTAAAGAAGGACGGCCTTCCTTATCTTGTCTTTACACCATATAAAAGGAAGTGGTTAGAAAAATTGACCACCAGGTCAAAGGGTAAAACGTCCTATTTTCTTAGCCCTTACCCTACTTTGAAGTATGTAAAGTCACTTAGAAAGAAGACCCTTAGCACACCTGAAGTATCATTGAGGCAACTTGGATTCAAACTTTCTAACCAGGAAATACCTCCAACTAAGGTCAAGCGATCAACAATTAAAAATTATTCTAAAAACCGAGATTACCCAAGCATAGATGGCACTTCTAGATTAGGCATTCATTTTAGATTCGGCACCATAAGCATTAGAGAAAAAGCCAAATCGGCACGGTCACTTTCAGACGTGTACCTATCTGAATTGATCTGGCGTGACTTCTATTCCCAAATAATGGCTCATTTTCCACATGTTATAGGCGAACCATTCAAAGAGAAGTATGCTAAGATCCCTTGGCGTAATAATATGGAAGAATATGCAGCATGGTGTAAGGGTCTAACTGGCTATCCAATTGTGGATGCCGGTATGAGAGAGCTAAACGCCACAGGACACATGCACAACCGTGTCCGTATGGTCACTGCAAGTTTCTTGACGAAGCACTTATTGATAGACTGGAGATTAGGAGAGGCCTACTTCGCGCGGAAACTTTTAGATTTTGATTTAGCTAGTAATAATGGGGGCTGGCAATGGGCTGCAGGCTGTGGGACTGATGCCGCACCTTACTTTAGAATATTCAATCCAACCAGTCAGATGGAAAAATTCGACAAGGAAAAAAAGTATATCAAAAAATGGGTGCCTGAGTGGGGTAGTCCCAGTTATCCAGCTCCAATTGTCGAGCATAAACTGGCCAGAGAACGTTGTCTAGCAACCTATAAAAAGGCCTTACAATAGCTCAGCTATTTTCTCTAAGAGCCAGGGCTTATTTGGCACAACACGTTCCTCATTAAGCTTAATTCTTAGTGCACTAGCAGCACCCCTGTCATTAAGTCGATGAATTTTCTTTAAGTAATTCATGAAATTGTTGCAGAGATCTTTTTTTGTTTTCTCAATTGATTTCTCTCTTCTGAGAAAGGTTTTGAAACTATCTATTTGATTCTCCATTACCTCAAACTCCTTCAGTTCATAGTAAGCAGCTAGGAGTAAGGTCTTGGAATTAACATTATACCAGAGGTCATCATAATTAACTAGGTTAAGATGGGTAAGGACAGATTCGAAATCTTTTCTATAAAAAGAGACGCGTGCTAAATTGAAGTGAACAGCATTAGCTCGATGATCTGTTTTTAGAAGCTCGGATTTTTCATCAATAAATTTCTCAGCGCGATCAAATTCACCAACACGTAATCCACCCATAACATAGTTCCTAAAGGTTGTAGGAGACAAATATCCTTTTTCAAGAATAATTTCCTCATTAATGCCCCAATCATAGACTTCTAGTAACTCTTTGAAGTACTCATCTCGGCCATTATTTGCCTGCTTAATACAAAAACTTAAAAGAACATCTAATATCTCTCGTCTTTCCTTCGGTGGGAAGCTTTCGATATTCAGAGATGAAAGATTTTTTAAGTCATAGTAATTATGTTCTTCTGCATCGTCTGACATGACTTTGAACATTGAATAATATACTTTTACAGCATGATTTTTTGATAAATCAGACTTCTCCACGAGCTCCATGACAATAGACATATCAACCTTAGCTTCGGTTTTATAAAGCTTCTGCCATGTCAATAAATCAGTTGCATGACGTAGTTTTTCGATGACATAAAAAGCATCAAGATTTTCTGTCATGTCAGCAAATGAAAGACTCTTTAGTATTCCTTTCTTGTCCGTTTTTCTTTCGTAATTTGATCTGAGGCTTTGAATAGTCTTCTCATAGAAGTACTTCTGGAGAAAGAACTCTGCCGACCGATCTATTTCGCGATCAATGTTCTTAGATGACCGAGTGATATGTTTTTCGATTAGTTCACTTTGCTTGTTTTCTTTTATGGCATCAAGAAGCAAGTTAGTCTGGAGTAGCGAATCAATACCTAATTGCTCATGGATTAGGAAATTCTCGTAGTTTTCCAGTAAGTCATTACACAACTTTCTGTATTTAACATCTAGATACGGTATATCACCTAGGACTTGTTTCCAGATGACCTGCTTACTAGGTGGTACGACACCTTTTCTAATTGAATTCAGTGCTAGTAGTCCAAATTCTAGGATTCGTTCATTAGAATTAAAGTAGGGTGACTTGATGAATTTCTCAAACCTATTGAGCTCCTTTCGAGTTGCTCTTTGTAACAAATTATAGATTCTGGTACTGATCAAAATTTAATATATTATGATTTTATGTAATACATAGTAGATTGAATAACAATATGATACAGTATACCAAAAATTATTATACCTAATCAATTAAGCAGCGATAGTTCTATGAGCTGCGTTATGCTTTAAGTGATTGAAAATCAAGTAAATAGAAAGCCAATAAACATTTGCTAAAATACATCGTTTAGGCTTGGATTAATTACACTATTGACTATATTTGTATAGACCAAAACTCACTTAGGCTCCTATGAACTTTTTCAAAGCCTTATTTTTATTGCTGTTGACCTCATCGCTAAGTGCACAACTTAACGATAAGCATCTTTTTGTAGATGCCAAAACAAATGTTTTAGAATCGATTATTATCAATTCTGACCACTTACCTTCTCTCCAAAATCACGATTATTCCACGACAGATTCGATTAGCTTCGTCTCGAACCCTGTTAGTCCAGGACAATATCAATTGGATTACAAATCAGCATTTGGGTATACAGGTGATGTCGTAACGACAATAGAGTACTTCGAGTCTTCAGGCTCAGGCATTCCAACTACAAACTACACGACTATCCATTTCCGTTTCAAGACATCTAAGGTTATTTTGGAGGATGACTATATCCTTGGGGATGGCAGTCCAATAACAATAGACCCTCTGCTGAATGATTCCACAACAGATGGACCTTTAGAATTAGTGAAACTGGGACACATCGAAGGTGGAACGGCAACGCTAAATCCCAATAACACACTTGTCTTTACGCCTAGTGCTGACTATGGTCGCATACTCTATTTTGCTAAGGACGCTCTTGGAAATATAGAGTCTTCCATTATCCAGTATAGCTTAGAGGACCCCAATCTAACTACGACAAAAGAGGTATTTACGGATAACAACGGTCGTCTAGACCTTATACTTACTAGTGCCGTTTATGCTGTATCAAGTCCAGCTAATCATGGTACACTTACTCAGATTGGTAATTCCCACCTTTGGCAATATGAACCTGATGCTGGTTACACAGGACTGGATAACTTTAGTTTTTCTACCACGACAGGTGGGTTAATAGAATATACTGCTCAGGTCCTTAGCAATCAAAATAGCAATTCATATCTCGTAGACGATGAGATATATATTCCGACTAACGGCAGTGCTACTTTTGACCTGACTTCTAATGATCTCAAGTCAGCAGTCAATATTATTTACCATTCTCCTGAATTAATTGATCAAGGTAATGGCTCATTCTCTTATACTGCTGACCCAGATTTTGAAGGAGACCTGCAGTTCGAGTACAAAGTATTAAGTGGCTTCAATATACATACAGCCAAAGTCAATATACATATCGGTAGATATGAGCCTATAGTAGAGTCCGATATCTATTCTTTTGATATTATAGAAGATCAGAGTCTGAGCGTTGTACATAATACACCTATCTCGGAATACTACTTTGAAGTAGAAGTAGACCCTTCATATGGCACATTAACTATACTCAGTGAAAATGATGAGGTAATCACTGAGTGTGATACACTAATCGGCAATAATAGACTAGTCTATACACCTAATGCGGGATATACTGGCTTAGATGAATTCGATATAAAATACTGTACGACCACTGGTGTTTGTGCAGGCATTGTCAAAGTAGATGTCCACATACAACCATCAAGTTACGATGAATGTCTGTGTCTAGATAACTGCGTGTTCCAAGGAGACCATAATGATGATGGTAAAGTGGATGTTCTTGATGTTCTAAGTTTGGGTCTTAATACGGGTCAAGGTGGCTCTTCGAGAACCAATGACTTTACTGATATCTGGACGGGGCAATTTTCTTCAGATTGGGGTTATTCGCAACTTAATTCTGGTGTTGATTTAAAATGTGGTGATTCAGATGGTGATGGTTACATAGACTCCCAAGACTTGGCTTTGCTTAATACGAATTATGGAAAAGTAAGTCGATTTCAATCAGATTTGAGCTTAACAACTTCCGACTTACCGATCATGTTGATACCTCAACAAACTGAGGTAGATTCTGGTGAGTTACTTGTGATTGATATTGCTGTAGGTAATAGTACTTTCGCTGCTATTGATTTCCAAGGTTTGGCTTTCAGCGTCAATATAGATGCTGAAATAATGGATTCAGCGTCGGTTAACTTCTACCTCTATGAAGACAATTGGTTAAGCTACAATAATCCAACCTTAGAATATGCTATAGTACCACAAGATGGACAAATTGATATAGCGACTTCTCGAATCAGCCGAAGCTCGTCTGATGGTTATGGTATTATCGGAGCTCTTGAGTTTATTGTCGAAGATGAATTAATCGGATTCAGAAGATCAGACCTTCAGCTACCTGGTTTTGATATTAATCTGGACCAGATTGTTTCTGTCAATGCTCTAGGAGAATTATTAAACCATCCTAGCAGTTCCTACAGAATCAATTTTGATAAAGGCTTGGCGAATGCAAGTAACACAGCAACTAATAGCATCAGCATCTACCCGAATCCAACGGCTAGCTCATTTGTTGTTAAATCTAGTGATTCAGAGATTAAGCAACTTAGCTTAGTCGATCTGACTGGCAGAATTATAAAACAAAACCGATACGAAGACCAAATAGAAATAGTGTATGACATCTACGATATAGTAGACGGTATCTATTTCATAGAAATCACGACTGCTTTGGGTACAACTACTGAGAAAGTAGAAAAGATTAGTGTTTACTAATTCTGACTAACTCATCTATTATATCTTACAACTTACTTGATTCTATAATAGTTATCAATTCGTCTTTATAGTTCTTACCTATAGGTATAGACTTAGTCTGCCCACCTTCTATTAACTCAATAGAGTTACCCACTACCGCCTTAATTCGGTCGATATTAACGATATAGGAGCGATGCACTCTCTTAAATAATTTAGACGGCATCTTTTCTTCTAGACTCTTCATTGTCTGCAAGGCTATAACTCTGCCATCTTCCTTTTTGATAATCACATAATCCTTAAGACCTTCTATATATAGTATCTCTGTGTAATGTATTTTGACCAACTTTTTATCAGCTTTGACAAAGAAGAAATCCTCTTGAGTCAGATTCTCTGAGTGACTTTTGCTTAATAATAACTTGGCCTTATTGACTGATTTCATAAATCTATCCAGAGCGATAGGCTTTAGCAAGTAGTCCACCACATTCAAATTGAACCCCTCAACTGCGTACTCTTCGAAAGCTGTTGTGAGAATGACCTTAGGTGGATTAGACAGTGAATTAAGTAGTTCTATTCCTGTCATCTGCGGCATTTGGATATCCAGAAACATCAAGTCAATATTCTCTTTTTGTAATACATTATTCGCTTCTATTGCGTTACTACATTGACTGACAAGTTCTAAGTCAGGAATCTTAGAAATATAGTTTTCTAGAATCTCTAATGCTAATGGTTCATCATCTACTATAAGTGTCTTTATCATCATATAAAGTTTAAGCTAGTTCTATATTGAGCAAAACCTTGAATGAGGTTGAGTCATTCTCAATGTTCAAGTTATGTTTATTTGGATATAATAAATTCAATCGACGCTTAACATTCTCTAGCCCGATACCTCCAGAGGTCTTCTCGTTATTCAAAGCAGGTACTAAAGGTTTCGAGTTTTCAATATCTAGGATGACCATTGATTCATCCAGCTGTAATCTAATATTCACATAGCCAGAATCTATCTGCTTATCCAGGCCATGCTTAAAGCTATTCTCTAGAAATGGAATAAACATCAATGGTGCGATTTTTTGTCCATTGAGTTTTCCTGTAAGCTGGAAGTCTATCTTGAACTTAGCAGCTTGTCTTAGTCTCTCTAGCTCTATATAGTTTTTGACGTATTTGATTTCCTTCTCTAGAGTCACCTCACTCTCATTGCTCTCATAGAGCATATATCGCATCATCTCAGATAGACGCAATACAATTTCTGGCGCTAGGTCCGATTTCTTTAGCGTTAGGGCATATAGATTATTCAGTGTATTAAAAAAGAAATGAGGATTGATCTGCGCTTTTAGGAAATTAAGCTCAGACTGCAGATTCTGACTCTGTAACTCCCTTTTTTCGTTTTGTAACATGAACCAATCAGAGGTGACCTTATATCCAGTACTGATAAGTCCAATAAGCAAGCATCGCAAGAATATGATTGTTCTATTCTCAAGTAATTCAGCTACGAAGGCAGAATTATCTTGATATAAGATAATCATAGACAGCGTCTGTATAGGGGTAATCAGCAGAACTAATAGAATCAGTGCGATAAGATAGTAGAGTAAATTCCTCTTCTGAAGGAATGTAGGGAAGAGGAACAGGATGTTCACGTAGACTATGAGGATATAGAAGGAAATATCCACCAACTTATCGACAAGTACAAACCAAGTGGGATAAGAACTGGTATCTATTAGAACCATGAAAAAATAGAACATGATCCAAAAACTAAAGTGGAAAAAGCCTTTAGTCCTTAACAAGTCTTCATTGATATTCTTAAAATCTACCCAATTCACCTAGGGAAAATAAGTGCTATTGTTGCCGAAAACAAAATTCATAGACTATACTAGCTAAATCTTGTACCAATTGATGCTTTTGACAAGAAAGTGTGATTGATGGTTTGAGATCAGTGGCAGCCAAGTTTTTCAATCATTAGAGGTATTTCTGTTCGGATTACCTTAAATCAGTATAGTTATGAACTAGAAATCGATAATTGTGTTTCTTTGTATGTCTAAATTAGTAGAACTGAATGAGTTATAAGAAGAAAGAGACTTACAATCCGAAGACGACTAGCGTCCTACAAGAGAACTACGCTGATATTATCAAAAATATAGGTGAGGATAGCAAGAGAGAAGGACTAGTCAAAACACCCGAAAGAGCTGCAAAAGCCATCCAATTTCTAACTCATGGCTATGCACAGGACCCTATTAAGATACTCAAGGCCGCTTTATTCAAGGAAGACTATAACAATATGGTCCTCGTAAAGAATATCGAGCTGTATTCACTCTGCGAGCACCATATGTTGCCTTTCTATGGAAAAGTTCATGTTGCTTATATACCAAATGGCTACATCGTTGGACTAAGTAAGATTCCTAGAGTGGTTGATGTCTTTGCAAGAAGGCTACAGGTACAAGAGCGCCTGACTCATGAGATACTCGATTCTATAGATAAAGCACTGAAACCACAGGGTGTTGCAGTCGTTGTCGAAGCGGCTCACATGTGTATGATGATGAGAGGGGTCGAAAAGCAAAACTCGATGACAACAACTTCTGCTTTCAGAGGCGTCTTTGAGAAAGCAGAGACCAGAAACGAATTCTTAGGCTTGATTAATAGCAACAGCTAGTCTAAATATTTCATATCTATTAAGCAATATTCAAAAGAAAAGAATGCCAATCCTATTATTTCCTGGACAAGGATCACAATCACCCGGAATGGGAAAGGAGATTTATGAGGCCAATCAAATAGCTCGAGAACTGTTCGTACAAGCTGATGATATCTTAGGGTTTTCTCTCAGCAAAGTGATGTTCGATGGTACAGCAGAAGAACTGAAAAAAACCTCTGTCACACAGCCTGCCGTTTTCCTCAATTCAATTGTACGCTATATCATCCAAAAGGATGCCTTAGAGCTTACTGCAGTCGCTGGGCATTCCTTAGGTGAGATTACCGCCTTAGTAGCAAACGATACACTTAGCTTCGAAGATGGACTGATACTGGTCTCTCATAGAGCCAAGGCGATGCAAGAAGCTTGTGACCTAAACAAAGGGACAATGGCTGCTATCCTAGGGCTAGAAGACAACATCGTAGAAGAAATATGCACTCATAGCGAAGGCACCCTAGTTGCTGCTAACTATAATTGTCCGGGCCAGCTCGTTATATCAGGTGGACTCGATGAGATAAGCAGTGCCATCGATCTTGCTACAGAAAAAGGTGCGCGACGTGCACTGCAGTTGAAGGTGGATGGGGCATTTCATTCTCCTCATATGGCACCAGCCCAGTCTCAGCTAGAAGAGGTTATACATACGCTTAACTTCCAGCAACCGACCTGTCCTATTTACCAAAATTATACTGGTCAGAAAGAGACCGATCCTGAACAAATCAAGAACAATCTGATAGCCCAACTAACCCATTCTGTCAAATGGACGCAATCCATGATGAACATGGTAACGGATGGAGAGACAGAGTTCATAGAATTCGGATCAAAAGTGCTCAGTGGATTTATAAAAAAAGTAGATCGATCACTATCAACCACTCAATACTAATAGACTAACAGCGTGTATGAGTAAGAAAATAGAAGTTGGAAAAATCCTTATTGCCCAACCATTTATGGACGACCCCAACTTCAAGAGGTCAGTAATAGGTCTAACAGAGCATACTAATGAAGGTACTGTTGGGTTTATTCTTAATAAACCAATGAATACCAAATTGACAGATCTGATGACCGCACTTAATACGGATGAAGATTACGACGTTTATTTTGGTGGGCCTGTAAGTATGGATACCGTTCATTATGTACACAACGTAGGAGATTTGCTAGAAGAAAGCATCCAAGTAAGTAAAGGCATATATTGGGGCGGCAACTTCAAAAAGCTCATCTTTCTTATGGAATCAGGACTAATAAATAAAAAAAACATTAGATTCTTCGTCGGATATAGTGGCTGGACAGATGGACAACTAGCTGGTGAGCTGGCTTCAGGCTCTTGGATAATGTCTGACTGGCATGCCAATTACAGTTTCCAGTCTAACTCTGATAAATTATGGCCTGAGACCCTTGCTCACAAAGGGAGCGTATATAGCGTGATTGCTCAGATTCCGACTGACTCAAGTAATAACTGATTTGTATTCATTCCAGAATATCAACCTGTACTTCGGGGATTTTCAACTTTTTGATAAGGTAGGTTTCGTTGTATCTCCAGGAGAGAAAGTGGCCTTGGTCGGCAAGAATGGTGCTGGCAAGTCCACTCTATTTAAGATCATGACGGAAGAGATGTCTGCTGATAGCTGTGAGATTATCATACCTACAGGTACTCGAATAGGTTATCTGTCTCAGCATCTTAATACTGACCAAGAAGAAACAGTCTTAGGCAGTTGTCTGAAGTGTTTCCAAGAAAACATAGACAAACAAAATCGGCTAGACGAAATCAATGAGGCTCTACAACATACTTCAGATGAGAATGAAATCAATAAACTACTAGAAGAACATAGTAACTTACAGATGACGCTCTCAGCGATGACGAGTTCTAATCCAATGGCAGATTCCGCCAAGATTCTTAAGGGGTTCGGGTTCAAAGAGTCTCAGTTCGAACAACCTCTACACACCTTATCTGGTGGATGGCAAATGAGAGTAGAAATGTCCAAGCTACTACTTAGGAAACCTGACCTATTATTATTAGATGAGCCTGACAATCACTTAGACATCGAAGCGCTGATCTGGTTTGAGAGCTATCTTAAGAGTTACCCAGGCGCAATTGTCTTTATATCTCACGATCTAGACTTCATGTCCAATGTGGCTACGAGAATATTAGAATTAGCTAACAGAAAAGTTCATGATTACAAACTGGATTACAAACGCTTCATCGAAGCCAAGGCACTTAGAAAAGAAAAGGAAAAGCAAGCATTCACCAACCAACAAAAAGTAATTAAGGAAAAGGAAAGAACCATCAAGAGGTTTATGGCGAAAGAGTCAAAAACCAAGATGGCTCAATCAATGCAAAAGCAACTTAACAAACTCGAAAGGGTAGAGCTAACACAAGAAGACATCACGAAGATGAACATCAACTTTCCGATGACCGGATCTACTGGAAAGATCGTTGTCAAAGTTGATGATTGCTACAAAGCATTTGGTGACAATAGCGTTCTGGAAGGAATTTCATTAGAAATAGAGCGGGGTCAGAAAGTCGCATTCGTCGGGCAAAACGGTCAAGGTAAATCGACCTTAGTCAAAATTATAGCTGATAAAATCAAGCATGATAAAGGCGCAGTAGAGATTGGCCATAATGTGCTACTAAGTTACTTTGCACAGGATCAAGCAGAACGATTAGACACCTCGCTAAATGTCTTACAAACTCTAGAAAACAAGGCTGATGCTGAATTACAGACCAAGTGTCGAAAGATCTTAGGTGCGTTTGCCTTTTCTGGAGAAGAGGTCGAAAAAAAAGTATCCGTACTCAGTGGAGGGGAGAAGTCTAGATTATGCATGGCCTGCCTTGTGTCACAGAAGTCCAATTTTCTGATACTAGATGAGCCGACAAATCACCTAGATATCCATGCTAAAGAAATACTTAAGCAAGCACTGATTAACTATCCGGGAACGCTGATTATCGTCTCTCACGATAGAGAAATTCTAAGAGGCACGATTGATATCACTTATGAATTCAGGGACAGGCAAATCATACAACATCTTGGTGATTTGGATTATGTCCTTGAGAAACGAAAAGTAGCTAACGTCAGAGATTTGTCTAGAGCCCAGACTTCTACCACAACAAAAGAGAAGGCCAAGACAGCCTCCAAAATTGAACTTTCCTATGAGGAAAGAAAAAAAATCAATCGAAACATCAGCCGCGTCGAGAAGAAGATAGACCAAAAAGAGAAGGAGATCAAAGAACTCAATGCTAAGCTAATGGATCCTGAATTCTACAATTCCCCAGCTGCTGCTGAGACCATGAAAAGCCTTAAGCCACTAGAAGAAGAGATAGAACAGCTGACTATAGAATGGGATGAATGGGTCTCTAAGTTACCGAGCGATGGCTGATTAGCCTCTTTTACCTAATTGATAGACCACCGCCCGCATATCCTTAGGCAGTTCAGATCTAAATTCCATTAGCTCTCCAGAATGAGGATGCTTGAATCCTAAAACTGTGGCGTGTAATGCGTGTCGGGAAAGCAATGGCAGCTCTTCTTTCTCACGATCCCTGTTCATCTTTCGTTTGATCTCAGATAACAAAAAGGGCCTACCATCTCCATAAAGCTTATCTGCTACTAGCGGGCAACCAATAGCTTGTAAGTGTACACGTATCTGATGCTGGCGACCTGTAAGCATTTTAATCTCTAGATAGGCGTGCGAAGACCAACTTTCTATCACCCGGTATTTTGTCGTGGAAGGTTTGCCTTTTTCATCTATGACCATACCTTTCTTTCCACGTTTGCTAGAACCTATAGCCAGATCTATTTGGCCGATTTCTAGTGGCGGTTCTCCTAAGGTAATCGCCTCATAGTGTTTGATTACAAGCCCAGATTCGAACTGCTGAGACATGACCTTATGGGCCGCAGCAGTTTTAGTAAACAGCAATAGACCACTGGTCTCTTTATCTATCCTATGGTTTATAAAAACGTGTTCTCGACTGCTAGATAGCATACCATATACATTCGGTATCGTATTATCAAATCTATCAGGGATTGTTAAATATGGGGCTGGCTTCTCGACAACAATCACATAATCGTCTTCATGTACGATCTCCCACCTTTTCTTTTTCTTCATTGTCTTCTGCTAAAAAATTTCAGAAAATGTCTTCTTACCCTTTAGGTAATACTCAATCAATATCGACTTAGAAACTCTGCCAGTAATCAATGCTACCGCAGGACTTCCAGCTAGCAAATTACTGAATTCGCGCCTCATACGCATAAGGTAAGGAATACGGCTATAGAAACTCAAATGCGCTTTGATAATAGCCAAGGTCATTCCTGGCTTTAAACAGACTAAAAACTTCAATCCAGCAATACCATCTAATACCAAACGGACAGGTAGTTTCCACATCAGAGAACCACTAGACTCATTCTTAAATATCATTGATAAATTATTCCTAAAGTTCAAGTAAACTTTCCGAGGGTTCCCATAAGCCAAGGTGCCGCCGCCAAGGTGATAGACAACTGATTCTGGAATCACAGCAAAGTGATGACCCAACCGATTAAGACGCCAACATAGATCGATCTCTTCTTGATGCGCAAAAAACAGTGGATCAAAACCACCGACTTTCTTAAACAAGTCTGTTCGAATGAGGCAAGCTGCCCCCGTTATCCAAAACACCGGCATGGTAGTATCATATTGCCCATTATCACTTTCTACCGTATCTAATATCCTGCCTCGACAAAATGGGTAACCTAAACTATCAATAAATCCCCCGGCTGCACCAGCATGCTCGAACATAGCCTTATCAGAAATAGATCTCACCTTAGGCATGACGCCAGCACATAACGGATGAGCGTCCATATAAGTTATTAAGGGATCCAACCAATTTTCTGTCACTAAAACATCCGAATTCAACAACACGAGATACTTAGAGTGGATTTGTTCGATTCCTATATTATAACCCTGAGCAAAACCATGATTCTCATCTAGCTTGATAACAGATATCTCAGGATGCCATTCTTCTATGTAAGCTAGACTATTATCATTACTCGCATTATCTATTACTACCGTCTCAAAGTTACCTGTGCTACTAAAAGAAACGGAAGACAAATAGGTGTCTAAATGTTCTTCAGAATTATATGTCAATATAGCAACAGTAGTGTCACAGTCAGCACCAGCCTCCGTCTCTGAAAAGTACTGCAGTGTTTCTTCTTTATCTTTGTTCATCTGCACTTTGAGTGCGTCGATATCATCGAATTTTATATCGCCACGAAGATGATGTAGAATGGTAACAGAAAGCGTTTGCTCGTATATATTCTTGTCAAAGTCGAAGATATTCACTTCGATACACTTAGCGTGGTCGCTGTCAATCGTAGGGGCGTCTCCGATGTATAGCATCCCTTTATATTCTTTGTTCTGGTGCTGAATCTTGACCACAAAGATGCCATCACTAGGAATCAACTTATCCTTACTGTTCAGATCTAGATTAGCTGTCGGAAAACCAAGTTCTCTGCCCAATTGCTTGCCAGCCTTGACTGTACCTGACATCGTATACGGATAACCAAGTAGTCGATTAGCAGTTCTCACGTCATTAGCTCTAAGGGACTCTCGGATCTGAGTAGAACTTATTGTTAGTTCATCTATTATTTCCTTAGAGATCTCTATGACCTTGTAATTCAATTTCTCGCCATACGCCTTTAGCAGCGATAAACTGCCCTTTCTATCCTTACCAAAATGATGATCATAACCTATAACTATATAGGCAGGGTCAAAATTCTGTATCAGCACATCTTCGATATAGCTTACAGGCTCTAATTGGGAAAAGGCTTTGGTAAAGGG
>CALEAC010000038.1 GCA_937944095.1 uncultured Saprospiraceae bacterium | reverse complement strand
ACAATTTATATCCACCTGGGGAGAGTTAGGCTGTAACTGGGGAATATGTAGGACCATGGGTCACATCCACGCCTTGTTATTAATAGACCCGGCACTACTTAGTGCTGAAGATATTATGGAGGATCTTCAGATTTCGAGGGGAAATGCCAATATGAATCTACGAGCGCTCATGGATTGGGGACTCATATACCGGCGATCTAAGCCAGGGGAGAGAAGAGATTTCTATGAAGCAGAAAAGGACTTCTGGACAGTCTTCAAGAAAACCCTCAAGAAGAGAAAAGAAAAAGAGCTTAATCCAATGCTAGAAATGATTAAGGAGATTTCGAAAATTAATGCAGCCTGTCCTCATTCTGATGAACTCAAGAAGGTTATCGGCGATCTAGGAATGATATCCAAAGCAGCAGATAGATCACTCGACAGGTTAATCTCTTCAGACTCTAATCTCCTACTCAATGCTTTTGTAAAAGTCATGCGCTGATTAAGCTAGAATCCATGAAGATTGCCTTAGCCCAAATCGCACCTGTCTGGCTAGATAAGAAAAAGACCACTGCTAAGATCTTACATTATGTTTCCGAAGCCGCTGATCAAGAATCAGATTTGGTCATTTTTGGAGAAGGTGTTCTGCCAGGCTATCCCTTCTGGGTGGCATTTACAGATGGTGCAGCCTTCAATTCTAAATTGCAAAAAGAAATTTACGCTCATTATCTCAAGCAGTCTGTTGATATTCCAGCAGGAGACCTAGATGAATTATGTGCTATGGCTAAGGCGCGGCAAATAGCGATATATCTAGGTACAATAGAACGCGCCATGGATAGAGGAGGCCATAGCGTCTATTGCTCACTGATATATATATCTAAAGCAGGAAAACTAGAGTCTGTCCACCGGAAACTAACACCGACCTATGAGGAGCGACTGGTCTGGGCACCTGGTGACGGTCATGGCTTACAGGTCCATGACTTAGCAGGGTTCAGAGTTGGTGGGCTTAACTGTTGGGAAAACTGGATGCCTCTATCTAGAACTGCGCTGTATGCACAAGGAGAAAATTTTCATGTTGCGGTATGGCCGGGCTGCCTCAGGAACACCACAGACATCACAGAATTTATTGCTAAGGAAAGTCGATCTTATGTCGCCTCAGTTTCTGGATTGATGACCCCTGATTGTATCCCAGATAATATACCACATGCGGCACTTATCAGGCAAGCAATTCCTCCAGGAATAGCTAACGGGGGGTCTTGTTTGATGGATCCGACAGGAACTTATCTTATCGAACCAGTTATCGACAAAGAAGGTATTTTCGTAGCAGAGCTTAATCTAGATCTCGTGTATGAAGAGCGCCAAAATTTCGATGTTTCTGGACATTATGCACGACCCGATGTCACTAAGCTTTATGTCGATCGATCTAGACAGAACCTGATGAGTGATATTGGAGATAGGGATACTAAGTTTCGGCATTAGAGACGGTGCTAGGAAATTAGAATTCTCATTAACGATCTTCTACTGATATTTTCATAACATTGAATCACAAATCGACCCAACTATGAAATGTTTAACCTTAGTCACTGCGATTCTAATCACAGTATCAGCGTATAGTCAGACTGATCTGGAGATGAAATTATTCGAACTACCAGATGTCATATTCCAAGAGATCAAGACACCAGAAGGCTTCGAAGCTGCTTATCAACTTAAGGTCAGGCAACCCATAGACCACCAGGACCACAGTAAAGGCCACTTCTATCAGCGGGTTTTTCTCAGTCATCGTGGCTATGATGCGCCTACAGTCATCATCACAAATGGCTATGGTAGGCCATCCAATACCATTACGGAGGTCGCTCAACTCTGCGAGGCAAATCAGATCCAAGTAGAGCATAGATACTTCCTCGAATCGAGTCCAGATAGTTTGGATTATGACTATTTGAATTTCGAGCAAGTCACAGCAGATTTACACAATCTAAATCAATTATTCAGGCAGATATACTCTGGAAAGTGGATTAGCTCAGGAATCAGTAAGGGTGGGACGACAACCATCTTCTATAGATATTTCTACCCCGATGATGTCGATGTTTCGATCCCTTATGTCGCACCGGTTAATCATAGTGACGAGGATACACGGATCTACGAATTCTTAGATAAAGTCGGCACAGAATCATGTAGGCAGGATATTAAGGCCTATCAGACACGAATGCTGAAAGACGCCGAACTTATGAAATCATATCTGAAATGGTTTGCTATCGGACAGGGGTTGGAATTTAGCTATTTAGACCTTGATGAAGCCTACGAATACGCTATTTTGGAATACCCATTTTCCTTCTGGCAATGGGGTCATGACTGTGAGCTAATCCCAGACGCTGAGGCACCGACGGATACTTTATTACAGCATTTTGTGGACATTATTGGCTTAGATTTCTATGCTGACAAAAGTATGGAAGCTTATGCTTCACACTACTACCAATCGGCTGAGGAAATGGGTTATTATGGCTTCGAAATAGCAGCGTTTAAGGGATTAATTAAGCATCTAAAAACAGACAAGAATCCGTCTGCGATATTTACACCCGGGCAATTACCTGTCAAATTTGATCCGACCTTGACTAATAAGGTTTATGCTTGGACACAGACGACTCAGCTACCTTTTGTATATATCAATGGGGCTAATGATACTTGGTCAGCGACTGCCGTTCCTGAGAATAAAAAGAGCGGTTCTTTATGGTTCAATATGAAAGATCGATCCCATGGTGATGCCCGAATAAAGAACCTCCCCCCAGCTGACAAAGTTAAGTTGGTAAGTAAAATGTCAGAATGGCTAGATCAGACCGTAATCATGCCCGAATCTCTTAATCAACCCTAAAGCAAGGACTAATAGCTAATTCATTGCCAATTAGCGACTTAGGTCGAAAAATGTATGCTGTTAATTGATTTAAGGCCCTTTATTATATAAATTGATTCTTTATTTAAATGCTAGGGAATTATTTAGTTTATTTTGGCGTTTTAATAAAGTTCTAGAGTGTTGAAATCCAACTTTCAAAGGCTATTTTGCCCGTGATAATGGTTAATTTTTGAGAAAATATGAGCAATTACGATCTCCTGATTCAAAAGCTCGATCGATTCATAAGAAAATACTATCTCAATCAACTGATAAGGGGATTTCTTTACAGTGCTGCTGTTATTCTGGCACTCTTTATCTTGATGACCCTATTAGAACACTTTTTCTACTTTGGTACTGGTGTCAGAAAGCTGTTGTTTTTCAGTTTTATAGGCACTTCTGCTCTTAGTATGTTCTACTGGGTGCTCACCCCACTATCTAAATACTTTAAACTGGGGAGCTCTATCAGTCATGAGCAAGCTGCAGATATCATAGGTGATCATTTCGGATCCATCAAGGATAAATTGCTAAATGTGCTTCAACTTAAGAAGCAAAGCGAAGTTGCAGACAAGACAGACCTGATACATGCAAGCATCAATCAGAAAACAGAGAATATTAAGTTAGTCCCATTTAGATCTGCAATAGATTTAGGGAATAATCGAAAATATCTCAAATACGCCTTACCTCCAGCTCTATTATTATTAGTGATGCTATTTGCCGCGCCGAGTCTGATTACAGAACCGACGCACCGATTAATTAATAATGACCGGGAGTTTGAGCGAGATGCCCCTTTTCATTTTTATCTCAATAATTCAGAGCTTGACGTCATCCAATACGAAGACCTAACGGTTACTGTGGACGTGGATGGTGAGGCATTGCCAGCTGAGGTATATATCGATGTGGATAACTTCCAATATCGAATGAAGAAGAATAGTGATCATACTTTCAGTTACACTTTCAAGGATGTCAAGAAGAGTTTGCCCTTTCACTTTTTTTCTGGTCCAGTAAAATCAACTGGTCATGATCTCAATGTTTTGTTGAAGCCTGATTTGACAGAATTCGATCTGTTCCTAGATTACCCTAGTTATATAGGGCGAAAGGATGAGAGACTTACTAACATCGGTGATGTTGTTATTCCTCAGGGGACAAAAGTGACATGGAACTTCTATTCTAAGAATACTGATGACGTCATGGTGCAGTTCCAGTCTGATGGGATAGTGAGAGATGCAGAACGTCGTTCAGATGAAAGATATAGGTACACGAAATCGATTATGAAGAGTGATAGTTACAAAGTCTTCATATCCAACAAGAATATTCCTCTACCAGATTCTATTAGCTATAGTCTGAATGTAACACCAGATAATCACCCGACAATCAGTGTGGAGACCTTTGTAGATAGTCTAGAGAAATCGGTGCTATACTTTATAGGGAATGCTGCTGATGATCATGGATTGACAGCCTTGGCATTTGTATATACAATTACTGATCAGCGAGGCAGCCAGAAAACAGAGCGACTTGCGCTGACCAAACCTAAGGCTAGAGAGGTACAGTATGATCACACTTTTGATATTAGAGAATTAGAATTGAATCCAGGAGAAAAGGTGAGCTATTATTTCGAAGTGAAAGATAATGATGGTGTTAATGGTGCGAAAAGCGCTAAGACAGAGGTCATGCTTTTCGAGAAGCCATCAGTGGAAGAATTCGAAGAACAAGAGAATGCTAATGAGGAAGAGATAAAGGAAAAACTAAAGGAAGCGCTAGAAGAGTCGAAAAAGATTCAGGAGGATCTGAAAAGGCTCAGAGAGAAAATGCTGCAAAAGCAAGAACCGAGCTGGGAGGATAAGAAGGAACTAGAGAAGTTACTCGAACGTCAGAAAGAATTAGAAGATAAGCTGAAAGAAGCTAAAGAGAAATTCGAAGAGAATCTGAAAAACCAAGAGGAGTTCACAGAGCGACAAGAGGAGTTACTAGAGAAACAAGAAAAACTGGAGGAGCTTTTCGAAGAGACAGTAAGTGATGAAACCCAAGAGCTGATGGACAAAATCGAGGAGCTCATGGAGGAACTGAATAAGGACCAGATGCTGGAGCAGATGGAGGAGATGAAGATGAATGATATGGAGCGGGAAACAGAAACAGATCGATTGCTGGAGCTGTTCAAGAATCTAGAGGTAGAGAAAGAAATGCAGGATGCGATAGAGAAATTAGAGGAGCTAGCTGAGAAGCAAGAAGAGTTAGCTAAGAAAACAGAAGAAGAAAAGAGCTCTCCAGAAGAACTGAAAAAAGAGCAAGAAGAGCTTAATAAGGAAATGGAGAAGTTAGAGAAGGAGATGGAAGAGACCAAGAAGAAGAACGAAGAACTAGAGCGACCTAAGGATCTCGGTGAGGATAATGAAGAGAAGATGGATGACATCCAGGAAGACATGGAGGAGAGTCAAGAGAAGTTAGACCAAAAAGATAATAAAGGCGCAGCAGCGCAGCAGAAGAAAGCGGCTCAGAAAATGAAAAAGATGGCTGGCGATATGGGCGCAGCGATGGAAGGTGCAGAAATGGAACAAGCCGAAGAAGACATAAAGGCCCTCAGGCAGTTGCTCGAAAATCTAGTCGATATGTCTTTTGACCAAGAAGATCTGATAGCTGCGATTAAGAAAACAAATATCAATACACCAACTTATGTTGGTCACATCCAAGAACAATTCAAGCTCAAGGATGACTTTCAATTAATCCAAGATAGTCTTATCGCACTCGCCAAAAGAAATGATAAAATCGAAAGCTTTGTCAATGAGAAGATTGTAGAAATCAAGGGTAATATCGCTAAGAGTATAGATCAACTGGAAGCAAGAAAAAAAGCAGATGCAGGCGCTAATCAGCGACACACCATGAAGAATGTCAATGATTTGGCACTGATGTTGAGTGAGTCTATGGAGCAGATGCAACAACAGATGTCAGGTATGATGTCTGGCAGTCAGATGTGCAATAAGCCTGGAGGAGCTGGAGGTAAGCCTGGAAATATCCCAATCGATAAGATCAGTGAAGGGCAGAAAGACCTCAATGGACAGATGCAAAAGATGGCCAAAGATGGGCAGCAAGGAAAACAAGGTGGACCTAGCTCTAAAGACTTTGCTAAGGCTGCAGCAAGACAGGCTGCTCTTAGAAGAGCACTAGAGGGATTACAAAAAGAGAAATCCGAACAAGGCAAAAAATCAGAGGAGCTACAGAAGATGATAGAGGAGATGGATAAGGTAGAAACTGACTTGGTTAACAAGAAGTTAGACAATCAGCTTCTTATGAGACAATCAGATATTTTGACCAGATTATTAGAAGCAGAGAAAGCTGATAAGCAGAGGGACAAGGATAATAAACGTAAGGCTGAGAAAGGCAAGGACTATAAGAAAGAATTGCCACCAGCACTCAAAGAATACTTGAAGGAAAGAGAAGCAGAAATAGAAATGTATAAGAAGGTTTCTCCGGCATTGAGACCTTTTTATAAGCAGTTAGTTGACGAATATTACAAGGCCCTTAAGAGCCAGTAGTATTCTGAATTTATAAGAACCATTTTTTACATATTCTATCTAACCATCGCATTATGCAACCTGAGCTTAAGCTTAAGATCAAGTCGACCCCTAACCAGGTCAAGTACATAGAACGATATGTTCACAATCTCATGAAATGCTGCAAATTCAGCCAAGAGGTCTACGATAACATCCTGATCACACTCACAGAAGCAGTTAATAACGCGATCATCCATGGGAACGAAAAAGATGAAAGCAAATTCGTCAGCGTCAAGTGTGTAGAGAAAAGTAAAGAGGTCGTTATACGAATCTCAGACGAAGGTCGAGGTTTCGACCCACATGAGGTAGCAGATCCCACACTGCCACAGAATCTAGAATGCTGCGGAGGTAGAGGTGTCCATATCATGAAAGAGTTGTCTGATAAGATCATGTTTTTAGATAGTGGCCGAACAGTCGAAATGCATTTCAAAATAGCCTAAGACTCTCTGACTTGGAAGAACAGAATGGAGAATCGTCCATCATATTCAATGTAGAGATACCGGCCTATGAACTAGACAATCAGCGCCATATTATCGATTGGTTGATTACAATATCTGAAGCTCATTTCAGAAAAATAGCACTCATCGAATATATCCTAACCAGTGACAAGCATATTCTAGAGGTTAATAAGGAATATCTAGATCACGACTATTATACCGACATAATCACCTTCCCGATAGAAGAGAGTCCCATAGAAGCGACTATCTTTATCAGTGTCGACCGTGTCAGGGAGAATGCACAGACCTATGATACAGTTTTCATTGACGAATTACACCGAGTCATGGTCCATGGCTTATTACATCTTATAGGTTATGACGATAAGAATGAAGCAGCAAAAAACAAAATGCGGGATAAGGAAAACCATTGCCTTAGCCTGCGTTCTTTTATTTGAATTTTCTTTTTCTTCAGCGCTGAGAGCACAAGCGGTATCCCCAGAGATATTCGAATTACATGGCGGTATAGAAGTAGAGTTAACAGAATTAGATTTATTGCCGATGTTGCTCACTGAGGAGGGGATAACACTAGATCATGGCTGTACAGCACATGCTGCGAAGCTCTATGTTACTCAGAGTGGTTATGACTTTCTTGTACTAAATGATATAAAATTTTCGTACCAGCCCAGACCTACTGTCACCATCGCAATGAAGGGTAAGAAGGATCTACCTAATCTTAAGTATGGCAATGATTGCCTTCCAGTCATAGACTACTATCCAACTTATGAGGCTTATGAAGAAATGATGTATAGCTTTCAAGACAGGTATCCAGACCTATGTGAAATTATAGTTCTAGAAACATTAGACAGTGGACGAAAGCTGCTTATGGCACATATAGGAGACGACCTCACGGAAGATGACTTAGAACCGGATTTTCTTTATACCTCTACCATGCACGGAGATGAGACAGCAGGATTTCCGATGATGCTACAGTTAATAGATCATCTATTATGTAATTATAACACAGATGATAAGATCACTCAATTGGTTAATGAGATAGATATCTATATCAATCCATTAGCAAATCCAGATGGGACATATAGGAATGATAATTCTACAGTTGCTGGAGCCAGCAGACGTAACGCGAATTTTGTAGATCTCAATCGAAATTTTCCTGACCCAGAAGCAGGGCCACATCCGGATAATAAGCCATATCAAGACGAGACGGTCGCTTTTTTAAAATTTGGAGAAGACTATGGAATAGATATGGCAGCAAATTTTCATGGTGGTGCCGAAGTTGTAAATTATCCATGGGATACTTTCCAGCAATTACCAGCTGATGTGAATTGGTGGCGTAAGGTGTGTCATAGTTATGCTGATACCTGTCAGGCACATTCTGATGTTAGATATATGAATGAATTTGATGACGGGGTCACCAATGGATATGATTGGTATGAAGTCAAAGGAGGTAGACAAGATAACACCTCCTATGTCCTAAGGGGAAGAGAATGTACTATAGAATTAAGTGATACAAAGCTGGTCGGTTCAGATAAGCTTCCTACCTTATGGGAAGCTAATAGACGCTCACTTATACATTATATGCAAGAGGCGATGTATGGTCTACAAGGTGTGGTTATAGACTGTGAGACTGGACTTCCGCTTATGGCAGAAGTCCTAATTGCGGATCATGATGTTGATAATTCTAGTGTCTTTTCTGATTCTACTAAGGGTGATTACTATAGGTACTTAGCAGCAGGCGAGTATGAGGTGATGGTCGTTGCGGCTGGCTATGATACCATAAGACGTCTAGTGACCATAGAAGATAAAAGTGTTTTGACGTGGCACATAGAACTCTGTCCTAGTGCAGCTGTTTCTACGACTGAGCTAGATGACACTTCGATTGCTCTTATAAGAGCGGGTCATATTTTGCGAATTAATCTAGGCGCTAGCTCAGAAACACAGATAGATTTATACAACCTTAATGGTAGACGACTTCGGTCAGTGACTGGTTCTGCCTCTTCTTATACCCTGGATATTGCCGATTTATCTGGTATCTACGTCGCCCATATAACAATAGACGGCAAGACCAGTGCTCAAAAGGTCTTCCTCTAATCAAGCAAATAACAACGTTATCAAATCTTCTACCTTAGAAATATAGGAGAGTTCGATTTTGGGTTTAGTCATAATCGCTTTGTTATTATACTTAGAGATGACAATTTTTTCGAAACCTAATCTGGCTGCTTCTTCTATCCTTTGTTCTATCCGATTCACAGCTCGGACTTCGCCAGTCAGACCGACCTCTCCAGCAAAACAGATTTTTCTATTGACTGGAATGTCGTGAAGCGATGATACCAGTGCAGAGATAACGGCTAGGTCTATAGCAGTGTCAGCAACTTTGATCCCGCCTGCGATATTTAGAAAAGCATCGTTCTGGCCGAAGTAGAGGCCAGCTCTCTTCTCGAGCACTGCCAGCAGCATATTCATTCTTCTGAGGTCAAAACCAGTTGCAGACCTTTGTGGGTTGCCATAGATAGCTTGGCTGACCAGCGCTTGTGTTTCGATGAGCATGGGTCTAAGTCCTTCGATTGTGGTCGCCACTGCGCTGCCACTGAGGTTTTCATCACTTTGCGAAAGGAAGAGTTCAGAGGGGTTCTCGACTTCTCTGAGTCCTGCCGCTTCCATGGCATAGATGCCTATTTCATCTGTGGATCCGAAGCGATTCTTTTTGGATCTGAGTATCCTATAGATATGATTTCGGTCTCCTTCGAACTGTAACACAGTATCGACGATGTGTTCTAGTAGTTTAGGTCCTGCAATAGAGCCCTCCTTATTGATGTGGCCTATAATGATGACAGGAATATTACTCTCTTTAGCAAAGGTCTGCAGATCAGCAGTACACTGTCTGACTTGAGTTACGGACCCCGAGATGGAATCGACCTGTGGAGAGGAAATCGTTTGGATAGAATCGATGATAAGTAACTGAGGCTCAGTCTTCTTGATGGTTCCGAAAATTTTCTTAAGGTCTGTCTCAGATAGTATTTGGCACTTTTGATTCTTAATACCGATGCGATCCGCTCTCATCTTGATCTGGTGTGGACTTTCTTCTCCAGATACATATAGTATGTCTAGCGGACAAGTAAGGGCTAGTTGCAACATGAGTGTGGACTTTCCTATGCCAGGGTCACCACCGATAAGTGTCAATGAACCAGGTACTATTCCACCCCCTAAGACACGAGCTAACTCATTATCCTTGATAGGAATACGGGGTGTCTGACCCGCTTTGATGTCTAAAATAGGGATGGGCAGATTCATTTCTGACTTGGAATCTTGCCATGCTGTAGCTTTCGTATTAGTCTGTTTGCTGACTATTTGCTCTATATAGGTGTTCCATTCTTGGCAAGAAGGGCACTTTCCTTCCCATTTATAGGCTTCGTTGCCACAATTAGAGCATAAAAATATTTTTTTATCTTTCATTAAAGCACTGATTAACAGGGTTTTATGTTTTATTTTAAATTTTATTGGAATTTTTTTGTGACTTTCATGTCCCTGTCGTGTCTTAATATGGAACTAGGGTTGTTTTGACTCTCGTTCAACGCAAATGAAGTATCAATTCTCAAAGGTGAGAATTTCAAGATAGATTGTTTTCAATTGGTTTTTTGGGGTTACAGAGTGTGCTTTTCAAATCACACTCTGTTTTTTTCCTTTCCGATGAAAATAGAAGATAGATTGTTTTCAATTGGTTTTTTGGGGTTATAGAGTGTGGTTTATGTCACACTCTGTTTTTTTCCTTTTCCGATGAAAATAAAAGATAGATTGTTTTCAATTGGTTTTTTGGGGTTATAGGTGCTGTTCTTTATAGCACCTTTTTTTATGTCCAATTGGCTGACATTAAGATGATTGTTTTCAATTGTTTTTTGGGGTTATACAGGGTGCATCGATTTATCGTTGTGCCCTGTTCTTATTCTATGACTTCTTGTACATCTTAGATTTCATAAGGCCAAGTAAGTTAAGCCTGTGCACTATAGATACACGAAGCACACCTAACCCGTAGCGGATACTCCTTGTTAGATTAATAGAAGAGGCTTCTTCAAAGTATTTTGTAGGACAGGTCACTTCAGCTATATCATATCCAGCGTATACAATCTGTGACAACAGCTCATTATCGAAGACGAAATCATCAGAATTCTGATTAAAGTCAATTTCCTCTAGGACCTCTTTCCTAAATGCTCTATAACCAGTATGATACTCTGATAGCTTATAGCTGATAAGGAGATTCTGGGCAAAGGTCAGAAAGCGATTAGCTAAGTACTTATAGACGGGCATGCCACCCTTTAAGGCACCTTTGCCTAATATTCTGGAACCTAGGACGACGGGATATAAGCCTTCTCCTAAGATATTGACCATAGATGGAATAAGCTTAGGTGTATATTGGTAATCAGGATGAAGCATGATAATTATATCAGCATCTATTTCCAGTGCTTTGTTATAGAGCGATTTCTGGTTGCCACCATAGCCTTTATTTGTTCTATGGCTTATGATATGATCTATGCCCAATTGCTCTGCTATGACAACAGTATCATCCTTAGACGCATCATCACATAGAATCAAAGCGTCTACGAGATCCTTTGGTATCTCGACATAGGTTTGTTCCAGAGTGGCGGCAGCATTGTATGCTGGCATGACAACGACGACTTTTTGATCCTTATACATAGGACCCTAAAAATAGGAATAGCTCGACAATTACCATTCTAATCATTCTAGTGTCATGTAGTAATATCTCAGAATATAGGTTATGCCTGCTGGAGAGTCAGTATTTTACGTCACTGAGAAACGCAAAAGAACATGAAATACATTAAAATCTTCCTCATTATAACGTTATTGCTAATTCTGATAGGCTTCATCGCTATGAAATACTTTAGTGAAGAGCTACCACAAGGGCAGTCTGGTACTGAGGCAGATAAAGTGGCTAATCTAATTCTAACAGCTGTTAATAAGCCCGCCTTTGATTCTATTAATTATTTACGTTGGGAGTTCTTCAGACCAGGTCAGAAGTACTTTTGGGATAAGGAAAATAATGATGTAATCATCAAGTGGGCAGAAAATGAAGTCCACATGGATCTGAATACACAGCAAGCAAGATGCTTAGCTAATGGGGAGGTCCAGACAGGGGCGTCCCATGATAAGCTTAAGCAAAAGGCATGGTCTAATTGGTGTAATGATTCTTTCTGGATGATTGCCCCTTTCAAGTTATTCGATACTGGCACGACCAGAGAGTTAGTAACAACTGACAAAGGTCAGGGCCTTAAGGTTACTTATGTGTCAGGAGGCGTGACACCAGGTGATAGTTACCTATGGTCGTATGACGAAAACTATAGGCCAACAGGCTGGAAGATGTGGACTCAGATATTACCTATAGATGGACTCTATACCAGTTGGGCTAATTGGGAAGACCATGGTGGTGCGATGTTGTCTACAGCACATACGATAGCAGGTAAAGAAATGCTAATGAAGGAGGTCAAAGCTGGTCAACATTGGTCAGAATTCGGTTATAAGAAAAATCCATTTACACTCAACAAATGAAATTAATAAGTTATAACGTTAATGGCATACGTGCTGCGATGAAGAAAGGTCTACTTGATTGGATACAGACAGAAGATCCAGATATCTTCTGTATCCAAGAGACGAAGTCACAAGAGGACCAAGTCCCAGCAGAGTTATTTACGGATCTAGGGTATACAGCACATTGGCATAGTGCAGAGAAGAAAGGTTACTCAGGCGTTCTTACTTGTACTAAGGTAGCGCCGTCCAAGGTTGTATATGGAATGGGAATGGATAAATATGACAAGGAAGGTCGTGTGCTCAGAACTGATTTCGGAGATTGGACACTCGTGAACCTATATCTGCCTTCTAGTTCTAGTGGAGAAGAACGACATGATTTCAAAATGGGCTTCTTAGACGATTTTGGTCAATGGGCAAAGAAACTGTTGAAGCAAAGAAAGCAACTCATTATTGTAGGAGACTATAATATCGTGAGACTTGATATTGATATTCATAACCCGACTAGAAAGGATAAGCCGCCTGGTTTCAGACCTGAAGAGAGGGCTTGGTTACAGGCCTGGTTTGAGTCAGGTTTTGCCGATTCGTACAGAGAACTGCATCCAGATACTGAGGACCAATTTAGTTGGTGGAGTTACAGAGCAGGAGCAAGAAAAAACAATAAGGGATGGCGTATAGATTATGTATCGATTTCAGATATATTGACTAGTGTACTTAAGTCAGCTCGTCATGGATACGAAGCGGTCCATTCTGATCATGCTCCAGTCATTGTGGAGCTGGACCTATAGCTTATCGATTCCTTTTTGGAGGTTAGAGATTATGGCTTTCTCTTTCTCAGTAGAGATCAGATGGTTGGCCTTCGTTATTACAGATTCTGCAATATCTTTTTTGCCCATACGAATAGCTATCTGCGCCAGAGTGATATAATAGCTTAGGTCAGTATCGTTCTGTGCCACGGAGCGCTCAGCGGCCGATAAGGCTTTTCTGAGTTGTTTCTTTTTGAGACCTTTTCGATCTGTCTGTATGAAAGCAAACCTATGTAAGAGTAGGTGATCGTCTGTATCATTTTTGTCTAAGAAAGCCTCAGTCTCAGAAGAAAACTGCTGATATCGTCCGGAGTCAAATAGGCCATGTAATACATATTGCTTGGCTTGAATATGGTGATTGGCCACACCGAGATAACTGTATAGTTTACTTGCACGAGCTTGATCTGGTCGAGGGAATGCACGACTGAGTTCCTTGTTGACTAGGATAGAAATAGTCTGATTGATTAATTCTTTATTCAGAATCTTCTCGAAAGCGGATCTATTGCTTATGATATACTCGAACTCAGGACTCCGTGCATCGTCTACGAAGTCATGTAGGAATTTCATATTGGTTTCTGTGGACCAGTCAGATTGAGAATTCAGATATTTCTTAGCTGATTCCTTGTGACTGCCATCCATTAATTGCATTCTGAAGTAGGCTTCCTTCCTTAGGATCTCTGGAGGTAGATCTTGTTCATCCTGACCCATCACATAGATGATTTTTCCATCATCGTCATTATTGGATGCGCTGTTTGCAGATTTTCGGAATGGTGCATTTGTTGTTGGTGATGTATTCCTAGGTTTAGATTTTTGGGGGCTGGCTTGGGTAGCGACCTCTTTGTTTGCTTTCTTAATTGTTGTTGGAGCGGTCTTCGCTGCGATTTTTTTGGTGGTCGTTGCCAACATAGGCTTTTGGCCATTAAGTCTTTGTGCAATTCTTAGTAAGTCCTTGGCACTGATGAGATGATCGATCTTCATTCTGAGATTGCCCTTGGCACCAAGAAAAAGTATCGTCGGAAGAAAGACGACTTGATATTTATCCTGATAAGCCTGAGCCTTATCACTTTCCATATCGACTCGGACATTGATGAAGTTATCATTGAAGTATCGAGCTAATTCAGGATCCCTTAATTCCTTTTCGAGAATCTTACATGGTTGGCAATAGTGCGTATAAGTATCTATGAAGAGACCCTTACCTTCCCTTTCAGCAATGGCTAAGGCTGTACTCAGATCAGACTGATAGAAGCTGATGGAGTTCTGTGCTGCTAGAGATGCAGTGCACAGAAAGCAAATAATAAATCGTCTTATTATCAAATTGTGTCTAGGTACTTAAGGACTTTCTCGAATTGTTTCACATCTTCTTCTCTAGATATACTTTTCTCGATTGCCTCATTAGTGATCTTACGTGCTTCCTCATATTTTTTACAATCTATGAGCGATTGTATATAACCGGTATAATTATCTGCAGAATCTAATTTTTTGACAAGACCTTTGCATACCTCACAAGCATAGGTTTTGGCTGTAGTATCATGCGAGAAATCCTTTTTGATTGTTGTTAATTGTTGCTTATAGAGCAGGGGATCTTTCTTACCATATTTCTTGAGGTACTTATCGCTGAGTTCTTTCCATACCATAAAGTTGCCACTTAGTGATTGGTATTTCATATTGGCCTCCATCTCGAATTTCTTATCATCACCGAGGTCAGCACGTTTGTAATTGGCAATTGCTTCTGATAGGAGATCAGGGTAATCGTATTCTACGGCTTTTTCTATCGTGACAAAGCTTGCAGTTCTGACCTTAGCTGTGAAGTGCTCTAGGGTGCTCACCTTGACTGCCGCAGTTTTAGCATCGATGAGTTGTTCATATAGCTTAGAGTCCGATTCAGTAACGGCTTCTAATAGAAAGCCAGCTTTTTGCTCTACCGTTATTTTTGGATTAGAACGAAGGTAGTCATTGGAAATCTTCATGCTGGGTTTGCCGACCTTATTCAGTTCTTTGATGTAATTGATCATGAGATCATAATCTCTATCTCCAGCTTCATATTTGATGGCATATTCAGCTGAGCGATCATAACTTTTAATCGCGACTTCACCTAGGGCTAAGAGTTGTTCGACCTGCTGGCCTCCAGTGACTTTCTTGACAATCTCACCGTCACCATTTAGGAAGAATAAAGTAGGGAAAGCAGATACAGGGTATTTGGCACCAAAAGTCCGCCCGTCAGCGGTCTCCATATCCAACTTTAGATTGACGAAGTTAGTGTTGTAATAATCACCGACTTCTGCCTTAGTGAAGACATTTTTAGCCATTCGTTTGCATGGGCCACACCATTGGGCATAAGCATCTACAAATAAGAGCTTATCATGCTTCTTAGCCTCTTCTAGTGCAGATTTCCATTCACCATGGAAGAATTCTATACCTTGGGCATGCGTGTTGTAAAAGAAGAATAGTAGAGCGATGAATCCTGTGTATCTCATTTAGAACCTAGTTTAGTAACAAAAATGGATAAAAAGGCATTTCCATTCCTTATTATCTTGCTATTTCTTAAGTTATTACGCCTTTTTAACTTCAGTGTAACAAATATATTGTGGCGCAGCTAAGTACTCGACAATTATACTTGGATCATCTGGCTCAGACGAGCAATTTTCCCTTACTTCTAGAAGTGGATCGGGCTGAGGGCATCTATATCTATGACACTAACGGAAAACGATATTATGACCTTAATTCGGGCATTTCTGTCAGTTCTATAGGTCATACGCATCCTAAGGTGATAGAGGCCATTACGACTCAGGCAAGTAAGCATATGCACACCATGGTCTATGGAGAGCATGTACAAACACCGCAGATTGCCTATGCAGAATTATTGCTGCCGCTGCTAGATTCTTCACTTAATAATATCTATTTACTCAATTCTGGTTCTGAAGTCGTCGAGACCGCCATGAAACTGGCCAAACGAGCAACTGGGCGTTATGAATTAATATCAGCAGCTAGAGCTTATCATGGCAGCAGCCAAGGATCAGAGTCCTTACGGTCAGACTATGCTTATTCTTCTGCCTTTTTGCCCTTATTGCCAGGGATTAAGCATATTACTTTTAATGCTACACCTGATTTAGAAAAAATAAGCTGTAGGACAGCTGCCGTTATTATAGAACCGATCCAGGCTGAGGCTGGTGTTATTCTGCCAGAGGAAGGCTATTTGCAGGCGCTGCGAGATAGATGTGATGAGGTCGGTGCGCTGTTGATTCTTGATGAGATTCAGACTGGTTTCGGTCGGACTGGGCAACTTTTTGCCCATCAGAAATATAAAGTCCTACCTGATATGCTTTGTATCGGTAAAGCAATGGGAGGAGGCATGCCTATAGGCGGACTAATCGCAGACAAACAGTTGATGCGTCTCTTTACTAAGAATCCAGCTCTAGGTCATATTACCACTTTCGGCGGGCATCCTGTGACTTGTGCTGCTGCGACAGCGACGCTAGACGTATTGACCGCTGGGGATATAATCGATCAAGTCCTAGAGAAAGAAACTTACATCCGTCGTCGGTTAGTCCATCCGATTATCAAGGAGGTCAGAAGTTCAGGACTTATGATGGCTGTAGAATTGACAAAAAGGAAGTTTCTCAAGCATGTCGTTTCGCTGGCATTCCAGAAAGGCGCATTAGTGGATTATTTCTTATTCAATGATCGGTCTTTCCGGCTAGCACCACCGCTTATATATACAATGAAGGAATTAGAATTAGCAATGAACCTTATATTGGAAGCGATGGATGAGGCGGCACAAAAATATACGAAGTAATGTCAGAAATATATTGTCATCATACGGCGACGATCGATGAGGGTAGCCAACTAGGCGCAGGGACTAAGGTGTGGCATTATAGCCATATCATGCCAGAAGCTGTCTTGGGTATCGACTGTAACATAGGACAGAACGTCTATATCGCGTCACGAGTTGTCTTAGGCGATCGCGTCAAAGTACAGAATAATGTTTCTCTATATGAAGGCGTGGTCTGTGCTGATGAGGTATTTATCGGCCCCTCAGCTGTATTCACTAATGTAATCAATCCTCGTAGTGCGGTCAATCGCCGAAACGAGTATAAGAAAACCCATCTGGGGAAGGGGGCAACTATAGGTGCTAACGCTACGATACTATGTGGTATTACACTCGGCGCATATGCGTTCGTCGGTGCGGGTACAGTTGTGACGAAGGATGTACCTGATTATGGCTTGGTCATCGGAAACCCAGGAAGACAAGTAGGGTGGATGAGCCGACAAGGTCACAGACTAGAGTTCAACCACGAAGGCAGAGCCCTCTGCCAAGTTACTGGAGAAAGTTATATCTTATTGGAAGCGGGAATGGTTGAGTTGGTCAAGTGATAATCTGAGCATGGATATCATTGACTTTACTATGCAGTTCGTGTAGTGTTTTTTCTATTTGTGTATTCAGTTCCAGCTTCGAATCCGAAAAACTGATATGGGCATAATATTTCCAGACTTCATCTATTTCAGCTAATTCTAAGGTATAAGGTAGATAATTATCATTATCAGAAATGAGATGTATACGATTTAGTTCTGGATCTTTCTTGATCCTTTTATAGACGAGGCCTTCGTGCTTACTAATCACGATGTAAGTATGATTATCCTTCAGTTCAGCTATACTTTCTACATAAGCAGCGATGATGAGGCTTCCAGATTCTATAGGCAACATCGAATCGCCTTGTATCTCAAAAGCTCTGTAAGTTCCTGCAGGGAGATCGGGTAGATTGATTTTAGGTAATTCCTTAAAGTATTGTGGGTCCTGATAACTATCTAGATAACCCGCTTCTGCTTTGGTATCGACTAGATCGATGTGGCTACTATTGTCAGTATCGACAGTGACGGCTAAGACCTTTATCGATTTAGTCTTGAGGAGTTCGAATTCTTGATCGTTGAGATCTTTTGAGATCAGTTGGTCTACAGTAATGGAGAAGTATTTTGCGAGCTTGAGCAACATGGCGATGCTGGGTTCGGTTTTGCCACGCTCATAGTCCCCAAAGGTGGTCCGAGGTACCTCGAATAAGTCAGCTAAGCTCTGCTGTGAGATTTTATGCTTAGTCCTGAGGAATTTCAGATTTGTCCCTAACATAATCGTGGTTTAGGACAAAGTTACATCATATTGTCGATATACACGGAGACATTTGGTTGAATATATCGACTATTTTATTTTGTAAGTCTCTATTCTGAACGAATTACTGTTGGCGTTTGGTCCACCTTCTTTTTTTCTGAAGCTGTAGCCTAATGAAGAAATCACGAGAAGTATGCAAAATATTATCATACTTATAAGACAATAACTCGCCAACTGTCAACCTATGGATTAGCGACATATAAATTATAAATGACGGCTAGCTGCTAAAACAAAGTCCAGATTTTATCAGTAGGATTTTCTTTTTCATCGATGAGTTGAGGATCATTATTCTTGACATTACCAATTCGATCAGATACCGGATAGACCTGTGTGAGCTCATCTGGATAAGGACTAATCATGTCAACTAAGTCTTTAGCAGGTAACTCATTGGATAACCATAGTTCTTCTTGTTTTGTCGTGAGGATAGCGGGCATCCGATCATGTATATCCTGCATGGCTAGATTCGCTGGCTGAGTAATTACTGCAAATGAGAGGACCGTCTGACCCTGAGGGTCTTGCCATCTATCCCATATGCCTGCCATAGAGAAGATGGATTGGTCTTTAGCTTGTATCCGATAGGGTTGTTTGGTTTGTTTTCCGTCTGTGGCTGTAGACTTTTTCCATTCGTAGAAACCATCTGCAGGAATAATACAGCGCCTGGTTGTGATTGCTTTTTTGAAACTGCTTTTTTCGAAGAGCGTCTCTATCCTTGCATTGATCATCTTATAGCCAATCTTAGAATCAGTAGCCCAGTTAGGTATAAAGCCCCAGCGCATTGCGCTGAAATGGGCCCTGTCTTCATTAGTGATTACCGGCATGACATGAGAAGGTGCAACATTATAATTAGGTAAGGGATTATATAGTTCTATGTCGTCAGAGTAGAAAGTGGCATTGAATCTTTCTTCTAGTTCTTTCTCGGTCTTAGTTATAGAGGATCTGCCACACATAATTCAAATTTTATTTCTTGGTGATTGCAAATGGAAGATAAACCAAATGGAATAGAATGAGACCGATAAATTGTACACTGAGAAGATACCAAGGCCAGGGTCCAAGAACGTCTAATAAAGTAGCCACTTCGGGTTTGTGTCTCGTAAACATATAGTTGGAATCGATGAGATAGTTTAGCGCTAAGGTCAGGACTAAAAAAGCATTAGACATCCAGAAGGCGTTCCATAGATCAGATCTAGTAATGCGGTGATTCATCACGAAAATATAGTAGAAGGGTAATACCACGAGCCCAACATGCATGATGAAATAGACCAAGTATTCCCAGTGTGGAAATCCGAATTTTACATCAGGTGTGATGACTGCATTGAAAGTGCCTACTGTGATCCAAAAGTAAAAAATACCTGTCCAGAATTTGTTATCCACAAAGTAAACGATGGGTGCAGCTAGAGCGAGCAGTCTGCATAAGTGGATAGGAAGATCATTTTCTATTGTAAATGCCCCAGTGACAATTTTCATAAGGGTGTAAATGATTAGTGCGATGGCTGGAACAATCGAGAGTATCAATAAACTCTTTTTCTGATAGGCTCTCGGCTTTTTTTTGTTCCATGTTATAGCTACCCCACCTATAACAATTGCTATGATAACGGGACTAAGGTGCTCCATGGACCATGCTCTAAACGGCACTTCAGTAAAGAAACCTGTCGATTCCATTTCTAAATATGAGAAAAAAAGGGATTTAAAAGAATTTTAAAATTGAATCTTAGATATTCTTAATACTTTGTTTGAGACAAAATATACAATATGAAAAAGACGGTTCTACTAGTTGTGATAAGTTCATTCCTCATTAAGAGTTACGCTGGAGAAGGTATGTGGTTGCCTTTATTCCTGAAAAGCCTAAATGAAGCAGAGATGCAGGAGTTGGGAATGAAGTTATCAGCAGAAGATATATATAGTGTAAATAGAGGTTCACTCAAGGATGCGATCGTGCATTTTGGTGGCTTCTGTACTTCAGAGTTGATCAGTCCTGATGGCCTTATGCTGACTAATCACCATTGTGGGTATGGGCAGATACAGTCTCATAGCTCATTGACTAATAATTATCTGAAAGATGGATTTTGGGCTAAGACAAGACAAGATGAATTACGTAACGAAGGTCTCACCGCAACCATGATTAATGAGATTGTGGATGTCACTATACAAGCTCTAGAGGGCGTCACAGACAAGATGAATCTTAAGGAGAGACAAGCTCAGATCGATAAGAACTTAGAAGCCATTAAGAACAGTCTAATCAGAGCTGATCATCAAGACATTGCCATAAGGCCTTTCTTTCATGGTAATCAATACTTTGCTTTTCTGACGACTACATATAGAGATGTACGTCTAGTCGGCGCACCACCAGAAAGCATCGGTAAATTCGGAGCGGACACAGATAACTGGGTGTGGCCAAGGCATACAGGTGATTTTTCATTATTCAGAATCTATGCTGGTCCTGATAATATGCCAGCTGACCCTGCTGACGAAAACATTCCATATAAGCCTAAGCACTTCTTACCGATTTCGTTAGACGGTGTCGATACGGATGATTTTACGATGGTGTTCGGTTTTCCAGGAAGAACTCAGGAATATTTGCCGTCACAAGCACTAGAAGAAATCGTTAGTGACCTCAATCCTACTAAGATTAATATCAGGGAAAAAGCACTTAATATCCTCGATAAGTATATGCGAAAAGATGAAGCGACACGTATCAAGTATGCTTCTAAATTTGCTAGGATAGCTAACTATTGGAAGAAATGGATCGGAGAAAGCCAAGGCTTAGTCAAGTCCAAAGCGATCGATAAGAAAAAGCAATTCGAGAAAGAATTTACAGACTTACTTCCTAAGAACAGCTCATATCGCCATATTCTTCCAGAATTTGACCAGCTCTATAAAGAAAGGGCACCGTATGCTATAGTCCGAGACAATTATAATGAAATTGCAGGACGTAATATAGAATTGATGAGGCTGGTGGGTATCTCCGTTAGGCTTGCAAGCACTTTTGAGAATAATGGTGCAGAGGCTTATGAAGGCTATAAGTCCCGTGTGTTGGGTTTCCTAGAGAACTTCTATAAAGATTATGATCCAGCAATTGATCAAGAAATATTTGCTGCACTAACTGACCATTATGCTCAGAATGTTAGTGACCGATATGTCCCCTCAGAACTTAAGAGTCTAGGCAGTCATGTACCTAAGAACTATAGTATGCTAGCAGAAGATATCTATGGAGCGACTAGTATGACTTCTCGTGAGAAGATGATGGCTATGTTAGAAGGAAGCCCAGAAGAAGTGATAGCTAGGATAAAAGCCGATCCTGCTTATAAATTAGGTGCGGAGTGGAAAGCGATATATGATAAGGAAGTGCAGGAACCGTATAATGCAATCAACCATAAGATGGACTCGTTACAACGCATATATATGGCGGCACTTATGGAGACATTCCCAGAGCGTCGATTCTATCCTGATGCCAATAGCACGCTTAGGGTAACTTATGGTCAGGTCAAGGGTTATCAGCCAACCGATGCTGTTAACTATAGCCCTGTGACCTACTTAGATGGTGTTATAGAAAAATATAAGCCGGGTGACTATGAGTTCGATGTAGACGCTAAACTACTAGAGCTATATCACAAGAAAGATTACGGTGATTATGTCGATAAGAAGAATGGGAAGTTACCCGTCTGCTTTATCGGGACTAATCATACAACAGGTGGTAACTCAGGTAGCCCAGCAATAGATGCATACGGCAACCTAATAGGCCTTAATTTTGATCGAGCATGGGAAGGCACGATGAGTGATCTCAATTATGATCCGACCATCTGTCGTAACATCATGGTAGATGTCAGGTATATCTTATTTGTAGTGGATAAATATGCTGGAGCAGGGCATCTTATCGATGAGATGAAACTGGTTAGACCTAAAATTAGATTAAAGAAAAAACCAAAGATTCAACGAGCTGGACGCGAGACAAATAAGTTGGGAGAACAACCTAGAAAGCGGTGATAAGAAAAAAAGAAAAAGGGCCTTTCCGTAGTGGAGAGGCCCTTTTCTATATATTTGAGTAATAGCCTTCTCTAATGAAGAACGATTTGTTTGTTATAAATCTGTCCTTCTCGTTGTAGACTGATTAAGTATGCTCCGGGCACCCACTGGTCAGTTGCTAATTCTTTAGTTCTGATCAGCTGAGTCGTTTCTAACGTTCTACCAGTCATATCATAGAGTGTTAATTGATATGCTCTATCATCTTCTATGGATATAGAGATATTACCGACAGTCTGAGTTATAGAAACATCCGCATCACTTAGACTTTCTTCTGTATTCAGTTTCAGGCCCACGTTGTGGACTGCTTGAGAACTTCTAATCGTATATTTGTCACCGTCCTTTCTCCAGACGACCATTAATAGACCTATCTCATCTGTATTCCAAGAAGGATCTAGTTCTGTGCTAAAGTCATAATTACCAGCAGCATTGATAGATATACCTTGGGGATCTATGGACATAGATTTTCTAAGAACGTTAGGGTGGATGCCATCAGCTGCATTACCTGCTTGATTATTCATGACATTGTCCTCATAGATATATACGGCCAAGTAGGCATCTGTAACAGGGAGTGCACTTAAGTTAACTTGCGCAGCTATACTGCCATTATCGATACTCACCTGACTTAGGCCTAAGATGTCATGCGTTGTCGTTCTTGTTTCTTCTACTAGGTCTTTTGTTTCTTGTATCTTTTCAGACCAATTTGATGACCTTACTGATACATTGGTATTATTGACATAGAACCTAGGCTGACCGATTGCATCTAGATTTTCTGCATACCATATAGCTGTTTCGTTCTGTAGATCGCCACTGAAGTGGACACCTAGGACAACGGCATTTCCATCTTGGAATTCGTCTTTCATGGATTCCATATAACTCCAGCCCCATGCACCACAGTTGGGGCACCAAGTTGCTGTAACCTTAGATAAGACAGGCGTATTCTGCCCGAATGCAAATGTTGAAATAAATAAAAACAGAACTAATTGAAAACTTTTCATATTTGATTTTTGATTATAAATTTTTTCTAAAAGCTACCATCAGACTCCTTATAGATGACAGCCGTTATTACTTGACCGACGACACGAAGCGTTCGTTTGTCTATTGCGGCGATGTCATCATCATGGGTGTGCCACTCATGGATGAATTTCTTAGGTGTATCCGGTTGATTAATAATATCTATCATTGGAATCTTAGCAATCTGATTGACCATCAGGTGGTCATCAGTGAGAAGCCCAGTTTCTTTATTTTGGAACATATCTGAGTAGCCCATATTCTGAGCGAGCTGCCAGACCTTATCCTGAATTTGCTGAGCGTATCGTTTAGAAACAAGATCTTTTCCGAAACTAGGATTTTTTCCGCCGACCATATCTAGGTTAATACCGAAACGCGCATTATATCCTTTTACATGTTTGTTTTTAGACCAGTGCTGAGATCCTAGACACCAGGTCGTGGTGTAATTTTCGTCACCTCTTTTTCCTTGGTCCTCAGCATCCCATAGAATGATATCGACACCTAAGTCTATAGGATTTTCATTTAGGATACGACCTATTTCGACGAGAATACCACAACCAGAACCACCGTCATCTGCGCCTGGAATCGGCTTATCCCTCATACTCTTATTGCTATCTTCCTCACCGATAAATCTTGTATCCCAATGTGCTGAGAGTATTACTCTTCTCTTATGGTCTGGATTAAACTGGGCGATGATATTCCAAGCAGGGTAACTATCTCCAGTATATATATTTGCGGTAAACTCTTGAGCGATAACAGTTGCCCCTTGGCTTTCGAATTTTTCTACGAACCAATCTTTACAAGCCACATGACCAGGTGATCCAGGATTCCGTGGACCAAATGAGAGTTGTTTTTCTATATAGCCATAGGCTAGGTCTTGATTGAAGGCTGGAATCTTCACTGCCGGTTTAGGGACAGTGGTCGTTACGGGTTTGGGATCCTTACAACCTAGGGCCAAGAGCAGAGAAAGAAAAAGTATAGAGTATAGATTTTTCATTAATTCAATTTTTTTTAATTGACCGTCCAGGCGCTACCTTCTTTACCATCTTTCACTACAATATTTGCACCTGCGAGTGCATCACGTATCTTATCTGCAACGGCCCAGTTCTTGTCAGTTCTAGCACCTTGTCTTAGGTCTAGTACCAGTGCCATGACCTTATCTAGCGCGTCATTATTACCTGCACCTTGTTCATTTTCTAGACCTAGGACATCCTGTATATAGCCAGGCAATTCAGTTTTCACTCTATTAAGCGCAGCAGTAGAGATTTTGTTTATATCGAGATGGCCTTCTTTGAGACTATTAATCTTAGTGACTAGTTCGAAGACTTGGGCTATGGCTCTAGGCGTGTTGAAATCATCACACATCTCAGTCATAAACTGATCTAATGGCTGCAGAAGTTCCTTATCCAATTGGTCGCTGGTGCTATTATTTTCTAAGCTTTCTAGGGTCTTCAGTGCTTCGCAGATTCTTTTATATCCTTTTTCAGCTGCTAGCAAGCCATCATCAGTGAGATCATTAGTAGAGCTGTAATGCGACTGTAGCATAAAGAAGCGGATGACCATCGGTGTATAGGCCTTGGAAATATGTGGACTATCGCCTGTAAATAACTGATCAGGCGTGATGGTGTTACCGTCACTTTTTGACATTTTCTTGCCATTCATGAGTAACATATTCGTATGTAACCAATAGTTACAGGGTTGGCAACCACAGGAGCCTACATTCTGTGCCACTTCATTTTCGTGATGGGGAAATTTGAGGTCATTACCACCACCATGTATGTCAAAGGTTTCTCCGAGATATTTCGTACTCATGACCGAACACTCGAGATGCCAACCAGGAAACCCAACTGACCATGGAGAATTCCACTTCATGAGATGATCAGGCGCGGCTTTCATCCAGATCGCAAAGTCAGATGGATGTTTCTTCTCACTCTGATTCTTCAGATTGTCTCTGGATTCAGAGATAAGATCTTCTATGACTCTACCAGATAATTGGCCATAACACTTTTTTTCTTCATGGAATTTAAGTGTATCGAAGTAGACAGAACCATTAGCGATGTAGGCATATCCATTATCCAGGATCTGCTGCACCATTTCTATTTGTTCTATTATATGTTGTGTTGCTCTCGGTTCTATAGATGGTTTCTTGTTATTGAATATTCTCATCATCTCTTGGAAGCCATTCGTGTATTTCTGTACCACCTCCATTGGCTCTAGCTTATTGAGTCTTGCACCTTTCGATATTCGATCCTCTCCATCATCTAATAGATGCCCGACATCTGTGATATTTCTTACATATCGTACCTTGTACCCTAACTGTAATAGCGTCCTATAGATGATATCAAAACTGATAAAAGTCCGAACGTTACCTAGATGGACATCGCTGTATACAGTTGGCCCACAGACATACATGCCTATAAACCCTGGTGTGATAGGCTTAAAAGTCTCTTTATTCTTAGTCAGGCTATTACTTAGGTGTAAATCCTTTATGTTCATGTTGCTCATTATGAATTTGCAAAAATAGGGTCTATAGCTGAATATTGTCGAGCCCTAGGGTTGTCATCACTGGATAATGGTCTGATATGTCTGTTTCTATGACTTTATGGGATAATATTTCCAGCACATCGCTGGTAAAGGTGTAGTCTATCCTCAGACCTATAAAGTTTCCTTTGAGAGTCTGTACGAGGCCTGTCCCTGATTCACAGAAAGCGTCCTTATATTCTTTAGCAACCACTGCATAGATATATGATTGGGGTACATCATTGAAATCTCCGCAGATAACGACTGGATAGGGAGATGTCTTAGCATGGGCTAACAGCAACCTAAGCTGATGGACTCTCTTAATCGCATGATGATTGTACTTTTCTAATATGAATTTAGTTTCATCCCAGATCTCCCTGACATTGTCTGTTAAGTTTGGGACCTGATTAGAACTAAGATGGGTGCTGTAGATGCGAATCGTTTTGTTGCCTACCTTGATATCAGCCCAGGTCGCATTGTGGAAACTGGTGTTGAATGGAATGTTACCTTGGTTGATGATGGGATACTTGCTGTAGATCGCTGTGCCTAGTTGAGAATCTGGATATAGACTGTAACCTTCGAAAATCTTTTCGTATTGGGGTAGAAGCTTCGAGTGACGTTCTTGTATGCAGATGATATCTGGATTATTGTCTAGTATGAACTTTCGGAATCGATTGATAGCTGAGGTATTCTTTTTCTTCCATAATTCGAATCTGGAGTTGCCTATGTTGTAGGTCATTACTGATAGACCTTTGTCTTTCTTCTGACTATTCAGACCAACTGTTTTTGTAATAGCTGAGAATCCCATGACTAATAATAGACAGGACATGATTGCATACCTGGGATAGATTAGTAACCAAATGAGGATGAATAGCAGATTGGCAATCAGAAGGAAGGGAAAGCCAAGTCCAAAGAAGGAGAAGAACCAAGTAATATTTGGATCAATAAAGGGTGATATATAACTGAATATCAAAGCAACTGCGAATAAGCAGTTGATTGCATATAGAATATTCTTCATCTATTTCTCCTTGCTGGCTTTGTACAAGAAGTCCTTCTCCTCATCGTCCAATTTGTCAAAGCCTAGCTCGTTAATCTTGTCGAGTATTTTGTCTAGTCTATCTTGCTGGCTGTAGGCCTCACCTGGTGGTCTGTCCGAATCCGTCTGACTCGTCCTGTGTACGACTTTAAATTTATTTCTAGGTGTTTTTTTGATCTTAGGTTTTTGGTTTTTAGTGCTAGCAAAAAGTTTAACTAGAGGTTCTGTGATATCTGTTCCTTTTCGTAAGAAGTAGACGAAAGCCATACCCCAAGCAGCGCCTCCTAGATGTGCAAAGTGGCCCCCTTTATTCATGTCGCCTGCAGAACCTATAATATCCATGAATAACAGAGCAAGAGCGATATACTTAAGCTTAACTGGTCCTAGGAACAAGAGATGTATGGTGTAATCAGGTGAGATCATAGCTGAGCTCCATACGATGGCCATGACAGCAGCTGATGCACCTAGGGCAGTCGCCATACCAGCAGTGCCGCCTGGAAGAAATAAATCATGACACATAAATACAAGCCCGCCGAAGATGCCACTCATAAGGTAGATAGGGAGCACACGTTCGTCACCTATCAAGTCTCCCACAATCCGCCCGAACCAGTATAACATCAACATATTCCAAACCAGATGCCAGAAACCGACATGCAAGAAGAAGTGTGTAATCAGGCTCCATGGTTGCTTGATGAATTGTAGAGGGTCTGATGGAATCGCTAGACCATCCCGGACTATCGCAAATAATGAATTACCCTCATCACCAATTCCAAAATTGAATACATAGATGAGGTTAATCAATACAAATAGAGCGACATTAACAAGAATGATCTTTGAGATCATATTGCCACTAGAAAATGTACTCTTTATGTCATTAATAATGGAATCAACCATAAATTCAGGACGCTGTCTAAGTATCTAATAGAAGAGGCAAAATTAGGCTAATTATTTTGTAAATAAGTGCTTATGTATTAATACAATTCATCATATGATGATTATAGGTAACTTTGTCCAAAATAGTAGCGGGCGTACAGAAGAGAAGTTAAGCCTAATTGCTGCCAAAAGACGCCTTGAAGGATTCCTTTAGTATGCCATTATGATTGTAGTCATCATCATCTAGGATAATTGAATTGGCTTTTTCTCTAGACATCTTAATAAGGTACATCTTGTCATCTGTCTCATAAGGTAGTGCGCTTATAAGATGCTTCTTATGATTCTTGAAAGTGATTAGATGTTTTTCAAAACCTGAGGGATAGTAGAGCTTGACCCGATTCTGAATGTCTTCGTTTAGTTTTTCGAATTCTGTTATGACTTTAGGTTTGCTCATGCACCAATTATGAAATACTGTATATTTTATTTATGAAATGACCTTAGTAGGAAAACGCTCCTAATGCTAAGTAAATAAAGTCAAAATATTCTATTTCTACATATAATAGCAATATATATATTCACTTAGTCGAAAAGTAAGCTCCTTACTGCACGCTAGAGTGTATCCAATATCTGAATTAGTTCACTGGTTATCATTGCTGTCGCTCCCCAAAGTATTTCTCCTTCCAGATCATAATACGGTACATTTTTTATTAAATGATTTCTTATTTGTAGATCATTAATATGTATGTGATCGGGGAAGCTCAGTTTATCTATGGGCACTGTGATAACATGGTCCACCTCTGATTCTTGTGGAATAAATGTAGGCACACCGGCATGAAAAGCGATATAAGGATGTACAAGAAAATTACTGACGAATACATATAGTGTTGTCAGCTTTCCTATGACTGTCACTGCCTCACTACTTATACCTAATTCCTCTTCTAATTCTCTTAGTGCAGTCTGCTCGATCGAGATATCGGAATGTTCCGCCCTGCCACCAGGAAAGCTGATCTGACCAGCATGCTTATCTCTAGGTTCTCGGCTTGATCTTTTAATAAAAGTTAGATTCCATACAGCATTGTGATCTTGGAATAATAATAGGACAACACCAGCTACTTTGTGATCCGTAGGCGCTATTCGGTGATTGTCATATCCAGTGGAGGACATACGTTTCTGGCCATTCCAGCCTGGTAACGGAGACTCTAGAGCAGCCCGAAGATTAAGAATATATTGTGGAAGTATCAAGATGAAGACGAAGATAGGAGAAAGTGCTAAGTTGCCTTTCTCCTATGTTATATCTATATCTAGTTCAGACTCAATCGCATAGTGAGTCCAAAGGCCATATTGGTTCTCTTGAAGTTATTACTTCCGTATGGCGTATTAGTATTGTAGTCAAAGAAAGTCCTCAGGGTCACATTGTCATTGAGAATATAATCCACTGATGGATTTATCTGGAACCCTTTAGATCCTCTGGTTTGGTTGTCCTCTTGTGAGATATCCTTATCCAGTTCGTGTACGTAGAAGGCATTATCATTAAATGCTAGGTTAAGCATAAAAGTCATATCACTGCCTCTCGATGATTCGACACTATTTCTTCTGAGTACATTTCTAGAATCTTTTGTCTCGTCTTCATCCTCATCATCCGATTTTGTTCTGCTCGACCGAGTTCTTTTTTTCTTTTTCTTCAAGAAATTAGAATCCTTAATCGTATATCCTAAGCCGAATACGAAACTGGTTTTTCTATCCTCTTCCAACTGACTAGACGTATTAATCTTAAGATTTAGGTCTCGACTTTTGGCATATTCGAATTCCATGGTGAAGTCATTTTTTGTCTTCATCTTCAGCCCGATGATTGGATTGAAGTTTTCAGAAATCTGAAGTGCTGGTATTTCTATTCTCGTGTAATAATTACCATTCAGTCGGATATTAGGATTACCATCATCATCTAGAAATGGCCTCACTCTATCGTATTCTATATCTGTATTAAAGTTGCTGACCTTCAGTAAGGAGGAATAACCATGTTCTAGGGTGAAGCTTGAGAATTTATCCTTGAACCATGGTAACTTGCTTAGTCCGTCATATCTCAGTGTCCAGTTTGGTCTAGGAATGAATTTTCTGGAGCTCACCCTGTTTTCTAGATCTAAATCTATAGTTGTCGGATCTGTATCTGTGTAGGCAGCTAAGAAGGCTGGTACTAATACTGACGAACTTTGCTTACCGTAACCTATAGTATAGTTAGAACCATCTTCTGTATGCTCACCCGCGTTGTCCACGTTAGGTAGTCTAGCAGATATAATAGGTCGATAGCTTTCGAACTGATCGAATAGCTCATCGATGCTTCTTCCGAACAGCGTTTGCATATTAAAGTAAGTGACGTCGAAGCTACCAAGGTCTCTAGCGGCTAGACCTAAGAATTGGGTTGCGCCACCTTTGTCTACATTTTTGTATACCTCAGAATGAGTGGTTCTATAATTCTTTTTGAAGTCGACATCTATCTTGAAATCCTTCCATGGTTCGATTTTGACTTTAGCATCGAAATTCTGGTTAGATGTCTGGATGACTTCTTGGTTGAGACCAGGACTTTCTGTTATCCATCCATTATTGGCTGCCCTCGATAAGAAATTAGATGGATTATCAGGATCGATATTAGGCTGTAGACCAATTACAAAATCGACACCAGGATTAGTGAATGCATTATCTAGACCGAAATATTCTGGTGTCCCGGTATAGCCAGGAATCACTGTTGAGAAGTCCTCTTTATAGTTAACCCTTACTGACCTAAGCATAAATATGGGTCTCAGTAGTAGCTTCTCAGCAGTGCCAGGTAGCCGAGCAGCTTTTTTAGTGACGCGCTTACCGTCTTTGTCTTTTGCGATGGTTACTTTATCACCCTTACTATCATCTACTCGACTTCGTGTTCTAGGTTTGCCGACTCTATCGAGGTTCTTTAGATATTTAGACTTATTGTATAGTTTGTCAAAATTCAAATTGGCGGTGACCGTTCTGGTCTGACCATTTTGTATAACACCAGCAAGTGGAAAGCCAGATGCATCTTCGATCAGGGCTCCTGCAGACCAATTATAACTGGATTTGTATTGCGCTTTTACATCTACCCAATCCATATACGGTATATACTTCATTGGAAGTGTATAATTGACATTGAGTGAGTGATCATAATTTGTATTACGTCCACCACTCTTCAGGTTATCCTTCCAATAGCGACTAGGGTATAACGGATCTGCAGCGACTTCAGCAGTGACATTGCTTTTTATAAGATTTCCGCTACCATTATCAGTAAATGCAAACCATTCTCTGTCTTCTGCAGTTTCTGCTATGCCTGTTTGGCGGGCTTCATCTATATAAGACTCATTGAAGGCGGTGAAGTTTATCTTCAGCGCTTTTGTCAGATTCCAATTGAGATCATATCTTCTCTCCCAATCAAATCGTCTATCATCGAAATGAAATTCTGGTGTCTCTGGAATTCTATATATACGGGTACCAAAGAATCTATTCAGATTAGTATTGAATGAGAAGCTATTAGGTAAGGGATTTAGATTTAGTTCCTTGATGAAATCCAGATTATTAATCTTTAGTTTTTTGAAAGGTTGTATATATCCACCTTTTCTAGAGTAGCTATAATCTAGACCCAATCTTTGTTCTATCGAGTTATCTGCTTTGAGGATAGGATCTCTATAGGTTGATTCTGTATAAGAATAACTCGCACTGAAATTCTCTATATTCCAAGGCATCGGTTTCTTCTTCTTAGCCTTTTTGTCTGGTTTTTGGACAGAGGCATTGGTTGAATTTCTAGCTTTTTGTGCTTTGGTTTTATCTGAATTTTTTCCGGCACTTCTTTCCTTACGGACATTAGTCAGGTTAAAGGTCTTAATCGTGTTGACTCTTTGATTACGCTGACTTATTTCATCGATTACTTCTGGTGGTTCATTCTTGAATAGGTCGTATTCATCCTCTACTGTGATATCAAAGTCGTAGGCATCGAATTCAGGATTGATAATTGACTTTGCATATTGGCCATAGAATGGCAGTCTTATACCCCAATTTTTGGGTAATAGTTTACCTAGTTCTAAATTGGTTGCAACATCATATTCTATAACTTCTTCTAAAGCTCTTTCTTGGACTTTCTGCTCTATCTGTCCCCAACCGATACTTGAGTAACTTGCAGAAGCCGTGAGATTACCGAGGTCGGCCATCTGCACTTCCATACGTGCGAGGCCTGCGACACCACCTCTTTCTTGGAGGCCAGTAAGACGTAATTCGTTAATCCATATTTCGCCACTATGATCTCTGATTGGGATCCTATCATCAATATTTCTGATTCCGACACTTACACCTTTTATCAAGCCAATATTCGGATTTCCTTTGATTCTGATTTTATGCCCTTCGGGCAGGGTGTCCAGTGATATGCTTTCGTATTCAGTTTCTAGACCTCTATATTGAGATAGATTTTCTGAAGTGATTATAAATTCTTCTGTTAGTGCTGCACCAGTTACGTTCCTTAATTTTTTAGCCTGGATTAGCATGTCGAGTGGAAAATCGAACATGTTTGCTTTAGGCCAAATACGATCTGACTGCGATGTAAAAGCAATCGAATCATTAGATAAGGTCAGTGGTATCTCATATTCGTAATAATGCCGCTGGAAATCTTTTCCGACTCTAAGGAATATAGATAGGTCACCATCCTGTAATATATCATCTTCTGCTCCTATATCTGTTAGGGTACGTTCTGCATGGACAAACATCTGCATTCGCTCAAAGACTCTTAGGTCGAGCTCATTTAGTTTAGCGATGGCTACTTCACAGTTTGCTGGTAGATCTTCGAATTTCATAACCAGAGAGTTCTCATCTTGATTGACTGCTGAGAAGGAACTGAAAAGTTGTTCTTGTTTGATCCCTTGTGGGATTTCATATCCAAATGGGACTTTGGCACCGTTTTCTTCTACACCAACCACATCAGTATTGAAGTTGACTGTAATCTCTCCACCATCCTTTGCACATAGCGAAGGTAGTTTCCTCCATTGGTTTCGAATCAGCTCGAAATCGGCTAGTCTAAACGTCTTTGCAGTTTTATAACCATTGACGAGGATTCTGATGAATTGAATCGATCTGAAACCTTGTATGCCATTTACTGATTCTCCTTCGTTAAGCGGAATCCTGAATCTATACCATTTTTCAGGGCCTGCGTTTTGAGAATTGATGATTTTGGTTTCTCTAATAAATTCAGTTGCATTTTCGTCTATTTCACCATTGGCATTAGCGATTTTGATTTTGTACTCATAGAAACTTTCACCTGAATCTAGATCTCGGTTATTATTCATATCCTCCTTGTCAGGGATAGGGTTACCCCTCTGGAAGGAAGTTGCATTAGAGACATCTGGTGAGTTACCTTGTGGATTATTATTATTCTTATATCTCTCTATGAGATCATTACTCCCTTCGAAAACAGGGTCGTTGAAGAAGACAAAATCATCAGCAGCTACATCATCTAATAGGCTTTGAGGTGCTGGTCCAGTGACAACTTGGATTTGGTCTATATAATCAGCATGAGCTGATTTTTCTTCTTCGTTATCGAGCCCATCGAGCCCGAGATCTTGGTCTGTATAATCGACGCCTGGAAAGGCATCGTTAATCGGTGTGTTCAGAGGCACCTTACCCCAGTTGGTAGTTCTTTCTGGGACCACACTACTATCCCTAGGTAGTGCATTTTCATAAAACTGTAAATTATCGTAGAGGATATCTTCAGATACATTTCCTAGTTGGAAAGTCAAGAAACCTTCTTCATCTACAACATGTCCGGAACCATCGGGTTTTGTCTTAAATGGATTGAGCATCCAGAATTCTATAAATTCATAGTTAGCTGCTTCGAAATCATTATTATTGAGATACCTCATGATACCAGCCCACCTAGTTTCTGGTTCTTTCAGTTCGACCCTGTTTTCAGCTTGATTAAATTCGACACCTTTGGTGAATTCTCCAAGGCCATTTGGCACATCGAAATTATAAGGGCCTCTCTCCGTCGGGAAGTAACTTAAGTCAAAGGTGAGGAGGTCTGGTAGTTGCCCTTGCGGAATCTGTCTATTGAATAGTTCTGTTTGATTGATACGCCTTGTATAGGAATTAAGGTTCTTGGTTGTTTCACTGACATTGACGAATCGATCGATAACATACCAACTCAGACGTGCTCTATTAGCCCCAGAAGTTACATCATTAAGTAAGTGCGCTTCTTGGAATTCTGGCCTCATGTCATCATATCTAGGGATACTAGCAAGCTGCCATCTATTTGGCTGAGAACTGAGAGGGAATCCACTGACTGCGCCTTCGAAATCATCTATACTGACAACACCGCCGTTGTCTTCTTCATTAGGCACGTTGATTGCTCGTGAGTGACCCGGCTTGAGTGCTGCACCTTCTGCTGTTAGACTGATATTGGACTTAGCATTAGTACTGTAGAATGGTAGTTTGTCTACAACAGAAGTTACCCAGGGGGCTTCTTTGCTATAATCTAAATCTAGACCGAAGACCCGATTTTTGATAGGGTCATCACCGATATTTACTTTTTGAGTAAAGGGCCGTTCTGCCAGTCTCAAGAAGGTGCCACCTACGACGAAATTATCATTAATCTCATAGTCCGCTCTGAGTCCCATCATGTTACGCTGCTGGAGACTAAAAACAGAATTATCCTCAAATGAAATATTCACAGGTACACCTTGTTGGATAATTGATTGGTCTAGTATTCTGACGCGGCCGATACCGTAATCTACTTCGTAATGAATACCTTCTACCATCTCAAAACTACCAGCAGTCACCCTTACTGACCCCTGAGGAATATTCCAGGCACCTAGAGAGTACTCTGAGGAGGAGGAAGATTTGACCTTTCCTGCCATGACGAACTTATTCTTTTCTAGGTTTAATTGTGCCGCCACTACTGAGGTATCATACAACTCATGGAAAGCATAAAAATCTATTAGTGAATCTATTGTGGATTGCGGTTCCGTATCTTCTAGGACTTCTTGGAGTATATTATTCAGGGCATCCCCGAAAGGTTCTAGCACAGGAAAGAAGATACTACTGTTCTGAGGAACCACTGTGATGCCTGGCACAAAATCAAATACACCATCAGGCTGCGGGTCATTCCTAGAATTCAGATTATCTAATCCGAATAGATTAAGTAGCGGAATCAATTCGAAACCCCGCTCTGGCAAGAACTTCTTCAGAGATCCATTCTTGTCATCTTCATAGAAAACATCAAATTCGAAATCTGTTGCATCCAACTGATTTGCTCTTAGTGGATAGACGTTTTTCATCATCAAATCCCAAGTAGGGTGATCGACTCGAGGGCTGGATCCTTTGAGCAATTTCGTAAAGAGGACGCCTTCGGAAACGACTTCACCTTCCCTGTCGGTATTCGATACGGAGCCTTCATCAGAAGTACTACCTACTTTGTAGACATCTTCGCAATTATTTGTATAGAAATATTCGTAAGATACGGCTAGTACCTGGTTAGGACGCATTCTTACATTGAGTGAGATAAACCCCAGTTCAGGGTTATAGAAATATTCATTCTGTCTTAGCTTTCTTCCTCTGAAGGTCTCAAAATCTACAGATTCTTTTAGACCATAATTATTTGTCAGTTCAGAGTTAGTAAATTCTATCCTGTTAGCCATCTCATTAGAGACAATTTCCTCATACAAGTCATTGACCCTATTGTCAGGTAGTCTAATACCGTTAGCATCAGTAGTTATGTTGATGACCATGGGGTCATTGCTTATACCATTAGCAGAGTCCTGGTTAGAGAACTTAGTCGGATCAGTCTCGCCTATGTCTGCGATAGCAGCAATCATGGTCTGATCTGGTTGGAAATTAGGCCTATCTTCTGATATCCAAACCTCTATGTTTGTGATTCTAAAGCTATTATTGATATAAGGCAGGTTCTCTAGAGAAGTCTCATAGGTTGCTCTATGATAATGAGACAAAAAGAAGTGTCTATTCTCATCATATTCTTCTGGTCTGATTTGGAATTCCTGGACAGTCGCACCATTCTGAACTTGTATGGATTGCTGCTTAGACCGCTGTTGTGAGACAACACCAGTTAGGCGCAGGTGACCGAATTGCAATTCTGTTTTGAGACCGAATAGCTCCTGAGCACCCTTAATCAAATTACTTCTAAGCGGGAAACTGACATTACCAGCTTCTATTTTCTTGACGATGTCATCTTCTGTCCATTTTTCTGAATCATAAGCAAGCTTAATCTTACGATCAAAATCGAAGCTGGCATTGGTATCATAGTTGAACCCTAAGTCCATCTTGTCACCTATCTTGCCGTCGACATTCATCTTGATATCCATACCGAAATCTGGGATGTTGAATTGTCGTTGTTGGCTCTGATCGATTTGTGGATTATCGGAGCGATTGTAGCTCGCACCGAAGTTGAGATCGATGCTTCCCTGTGGTTCTATTGTAATTTCGTTGCCACCGAAAAGCCGATCTATCAAGTTCTTTTCGATATCAATTTTGGACATGGGATCTAGACGACCACTTGCGCTCTTGTATTGTGAGCCATAGCCGGCTAATTTTTCGAAGTATTTGCGTTCTTGTTCTTTGGATCGCCAATCAAGGTATTCATCAAAGGTGAGGTAGGATGGCGACCTGAAATACTCGTCACCTATCATTTCGGTGATGATATACGTATCAGTTTCGGCATCATATTCTACCGATTGCTCTATTTCAGAGGGATATACATCGAATGGATTGTACTGATTATCGTTAATAAAATCACCGCTCCTATCTAAAATCGGGAAGGTATCCTGTACTATAGCAGCGACGCGTTCTATGAGATCGTCCTCTGGGCCATGGATGTCATAACCAGAGACATCAGCTAATATGCTGAATATCAGGGTTATAGATATGAATATATGAAATGCTAGTTTTCTCTTAGATGCCATTGTCTTCTTCGTAAATATGCTTGCCTGTACTTAGGTTTTTTCAGCACAGGGTTTAAACGTATTTATTATCATTTTATGTCGGAAATACAGGAAGTTTCAATCTAAAGTCGCCAAGGAATACTATAGACAGCGATTTAGTCAATGAAGTGTTCAGCTGGTTTTTGGTCAGTAGTTGTATTCTAAATCAGCACTATTCTATATAAAATGCTGATTATCAATTAGTTGATTGATAAGTTATAATTGCTTTAGGATGGCTTTAATAAGAACTTCGACTTGGTCGTATGTCACATCCTGAGCTAAAGTCTTATCTACTATTTTTACGACTTGGGTTCTTTGGAATCCCAAGGCCAATAACGCTGAAATAGCTTCCTCTCGTATATTATTATCGTTTTGATTGGGTACTTTATCATTATTTAACGCCAAATTTTCCTTCGCTACTTTGTTTTTGAGGTCTAGAATGATCTGCTGTGCTGTTTTTGGGCCGACGCCTTTGACCTTTTTGAAGGCAGCCACATTGTCATGTAGTATCGCAGAAACGGTCTCTTTGGGGCTCATATATGAGAGTATGACCCTTGCTGTATTAGGGCCGACACCTTTGACAGAGATGAGCTTAGTAAAAAGCTTTTTCTCATCTTCCTCATAGAAACCATATAGGGTATGCTCATTTTCCCTGATAATAAGCTTAGTGAACAACCTTGCTTTATCTAGTTCTTCTATCCTTTCATAGGTGTTAAGCGAAATATTCAGTTCATAGGCAATGCCTCCTATGTCTAACTGTACCTGAGTCGGTGATTTTGCTACAATTTTCCCTGCTAAATAAGCGATCATGCTCTTCTTCTTTCGGGCACGAAGTTACTGTATAATATAAACAAATGAAATATTTATCTTATACGTATCTCTTTCATATAGAATTAGATACAATCAATCATCTTCTACATAGATCATCTCAAATCTTGGCGTAAAGCTATCCATAACAGCCTGTGACATGTATTGCATCCATCCTCTAGGGATAGATTCTTGGGTAAGTAAACTGCCCTCAGGTATATAGGGATAGAGCTTGTAATAACTCCGAGAAAGATGCTGATCGACACGTTGATAGACGTGCAGTCTATTAATCTTATCAGGGTTATCTAAGCCAGCAGCAGCCATCAGTTCCACAAAAGCTTTGACAGTTTCTTTGTGATATCTTGCGACCCTTACTTTTTTATCTGCGACATCCAGTCCCTTTATCAGATTAGGGTCTTGTGTGGCAACACCAGTCGGGCAGGTATTATGATTGCATTCTAGGGCTTGGATGCAACCAACAGCCATCATCATCGCTCTAGCACTGTAGCAAGCATCAGCACCTAGGGAAATTGCTTTGAAAATATCAAAGCCGGAGACAATCTTACCTGCTGCGATCAAAGTGATTTCTTTTTTGAGATTGAAGCCCACTAAGGCATTATATACGAAAGCTAATCCTTCTTTAGCTGGGGTGCCGACCGAGTTGCTAAATTCTAAGGGTGCCGCTCCTGTACCACCCTCACCACCATCAACTGAGATAAAATCTGGGCGAATACCAGATTCGATCATGGCCTTGCATATGGCTAAGAATTCGCTCTTATGCCCGATACATAATTTAAAGCCGACAGGCTTGCCTCCCGACAAATCTTGACATTTTTTGATAAATCTGAGCAGTCCAATAGGTGAATCAAATGCCTTATGGAAAGGCGGAGATAGGACAGCTTTATAAGGTTCGATATTCCGGATTGCTGCAATTTCTGGTGTTGCCTTCTTTGCAGGTAGGATACCACCATGACCTGGTTTTGCACCTTGAGATAGCTTGATCTCTATCATTTTGACATTTGAGGCCTTGGTCCTTTCAGCAAATAACTCGGGTGAGAAATTACCGTCAGACGTTCTGCAGCCGAAGTACCCTGTGCCGACTTGATAGATAAGGTCACCCGCATACTTGTCATGATAGGGTGCAATACCACCTTCTCCGGTGTTATGAGCGAAATGCCCGATAGCAGCACCTCCATTAAGTGCCATAACCGCATTCTTACTTAATGAACCGAAACTCATGGCGGAGACATTGAAGATGCTACAGCTATACGGTTGCTGGCAATTCTTGCCACCGATGGTGACACGCGGATGTTCTTCTAGTTTATGGGCGTCTATCGGATTGATACTATGGTTCATCCACTCGTAGCCTTCATCATAGACATTGAGTTGCGTCCCAAAAGGTGCGGTATCATTGACACCTTTAGCGCGCTGATAGACGATGTTTCGATTGATTCGAGAAAATGGTCTACCGTCAGTGTCTGGTTCGACGAAATACTGATATAATTTCGGCCGCAGCCATTCTGCTACGAATCGCGATCGACCTAATACGGGGAAGTTTCTCCTAATGGCTGATTTCTTTTGGAGTAGGTCTATCCATCCCAAAATAAATAATGGCACTATTACAATTAGAGCCAACCAATAAAGAGGGCTCCAAATAAGACCTGCTACAACAGCAAGAACTAAGATAAAGATGGAAATCAGAATAAAACCTATGCGCATCAGAAGATATTGAGGTATAAAGATAATTAGGGTAATGAATTCTTACCCATACGGCTAAGATCTCATAATAATTTTCAACTAAACCTATATTTGTGGCTTCAATTCTGGAAAGTTATGCGTCAAGTCCTTCCTCTGTTTTTTCTTTTTACCGTTTCTCTTTTTATTGGATGTAAGAGTTCTAAGGGGCTCGTGGAATATGCACCATTCGAAAAAGAGGTATTAGATACTTTATACGTATACGCACCCAAGGTCGATTCTACATACACGGATACTGATGTAGGCGGCTATAGAGCAAGTGCCACTAGAGTTGTAGACTTAATCCATACCAAGGTGGATGTCCGTTTTGATTGGAGTAAGCAACAGGTCTTAGGTCAGGCGGAGTTGACACTAAAGCCACTTTTCTATGAGATAGATGAATTTGCGCTTGATGCAAAGACCTTTGATATACATTCTGTCAAGGTAGGTGGTAAGGAAATACAATATGAGTACGACAGCGAGAAGTTGATTTGTAAGTTAGATCGGACTTATACCAGACAGGAGCAATTTGTGATCGAGATAGATTATACTGCTAAGCCCAACGAAGGACCTCGCGGCGGTAGTAAAGCCATCAGTTCAGACAAAGGCCTTTTTTTCATAAATCCAGAAAGCAAAAATAAGTTCAAGCCACAGCAGATATGGACTCAAGGCGAGACGGAAAATAATAGTAAGTGGTTTCCGACGATTGATAAGCCGAATGAGAGGTGTACTCAGGAGCTCATTATTACAGTAGACGATAAGTTCAAAACCTTGTCTAACGGTCTCTTGATTAATTCAGAGAAAAACGCTGATGGAACGCGGACAGACCATTGGAAGCAGGATAAGCCTCACGCACCATATTTATTCATGATTGGGGTAGGTGATTATGCTGTTGTCAAGGACAAGTGGAATGACATTGATCTCCTTTACTATGTAGAGCCGGAGTATGAGGCGTACGCTAAAGAAATCTTCAACCATACACCTGAGATGTTGAGTTTCTTCTCTGATATTCTGGATTACCCATATCCATGGGAGAAGTATGCACAAATCATCTGTAAAGACTACGTGTCAGGCGCGATGGAAAATACAGGTGCTGTCGTATTCGGAGACTTTATACAGAAAACTGACCGTGAATTAGCAGACTCTAATAATGATGATATCGTAGCGCATGAGATGTTCCACCATTGGTTTGGTGACCTTGTGACTTGTGAGAGTTGGGCTAACCTCACGATGAATGAGGGATTTGCAGTATACGGTGAGTTTCTGTGGCAAGAATATAAGTATGGAAACGCCGCTGCAGAGCGAAAGAGAATGCAAGACTTGTATGGATACCTCTCCAGTGCAAACAGTATAACACATGACCTCATAGACTTTCATTACGATGACAAAGAGGATATGTTCGATGGCCATAGTTACAATAAGGGATCTCTGATTGTTCATATGTTGAGAAAGTATGTTGGTGATGAGGCTTTCTTTGCTGCGCTAAATAAATACCTAGTAGATAACGAGTACACAGATGTGGAGGCTCACGAATTGAGATTGTCATTCGAAGACATGGTCGGAGAAGATCTTAATTGGTTTTTTGATCAGTGGTTCTATGGGAAGGGACATCCTATCTTGGGTATAGATTACAACATCGATGAAGCATCGAGATCAGTAAATATATCAGTGTCACAATTACAAGATCCAGAATATCATGAAGAAGTATTCAGGCTACCGATGGAGACCGCCTTGTATTATCCATCTGGGAAGGTGGAATATGTCACCAACTGGGTAGAGAGAAGAGAACAGCGCATTCAGATAGATATCATCGGAGATGAGATGCCAAGTGTCGTCGTATTAGATGGGAAGCATGACATACTTTCTGTCAATAGAGAAAATCGTAGTGAGGAGGAATATGCAACTCTATTTAGATTATCAGATGAGTATGAAGATAAGTATACGGCTCTCTATAAATTAGAAGGGAGCAAAATATCAGAACAATTCGTAGAGAAAGCACTGAAGGATCCTTCTTCTGATATTAGACAATTGGCACTTAGTAGTCTAGATGCTGATGCGAATAAGAAGCAACTGAAGCAGCTAGCTGAGAATGATTCAGATCCTGGGATCCGTACTTTTTGCCTCAAGAAACTTAACGATTACGACCTCGCCCTGAAATTACTAGGTAAGGACCAATCATTCATGGTGATAGGCGCAGCGCTAGATATCGTCAATAATGCTAATTTTAAAGAGGGTCTCAAGCAGGCAGAAAAGTTATCACAGTCTTATCATAAGCCTCTTATAGGAACCATAGCAAACATTTTTGCTTCATCACAACAGATAAAATATCTGACATATTTCGAAGAGAATGTGAACAAGGTAGGCATGTTTACATTTTTTAATTTCATGGGACACTATGGAAAGCTGGCTAAGTTGGCGGACCCGGAAAGGGTTATCGAAACTTCTGGAGTTCTAAAAAAGCTGGCAATAGAAGAGAGCAATAGTTACTTCAAGAAGTACTCTAGTACGAACCTTATAAATATGCTCTTGCAGGAAGTCACTAAGAGATATGATCGTAATCCGACACCCGCATTTAAGAAGAGTATCGATGTGCTGAATAATACGCTGACTGAAATTATTACCACGACGAGTGAAGAGAAACTGAAAAGGGCGTTTCCAGATTAT
>CALEAC010000037.1 GCA_937944095.1 uncultured Saprospiraceae bacterium | reverse complement strand
AATAATTCTGATCATTTAGTAACTATGGACGGTCAGATAGAAGAGATTAATATAGGCAGTGGATATATTTACAATGAACTTTACAATAACTCTATCTTTTATTTACAACTTCATGATAATGCTAAATTGGATAGGTATGATCTACTCACACAAGAAACTACTACGATAGATATAGATACTACCGATGTACACTATTATATCAGTTTCAAAATAATAGACGACTCACGTATAGCTCTATTAAACAATAGACAAGATGAAGTTTATTTTATAGATTACGAAGGTAATTTTCTTACTGAAGTAGAGCTCCCTAATTCCACTACTGCTTGGCAAAGTATGCATGCGGCTATCCTCGATAACGAACTCATAGTATCAGACAACGGCGTAAGAGAACTCTACGCCATAGATCTCAATACTTACGAAAGAAGACTCTATGCAAATTTGATCTCTTTGACCGACCTTGTGGGGTCGATTAGAGTTTTTAGTGGTAATGTCTATATATCTACGAGAACTAGTATCTACCTACTACCTGAAGACTCTGACCCTGTGGAACTTGTTAACACAGATGGTGAAATCAATATCACTGGTTTAGAAGTTCGAGGAGATTATTTATTTTTTCAAACCAATTTTGGAGAAAAGATCTATTATGCTCAATCACCAGATTATACACCAGTCGTCATAACTTCTGAACTGGGACGATTGGATTTGAGGCAATTAACGCTGTTGACACCTGATTGTATAGAGGTGAGTAGTCATACTGAAGAAGTTGCAAAGCAATACTTAACTTTCTTTCCTAATCCTACTTCTGATCAGGTCTGTATTACGGATGATCTAGCTGGAGACTTTGAAGTCAAGATATTTTCTACAAGTGGACAACTCGAGAAAAAAAGCAATAACTCTAAATGTATAAATACTGAAGACCTGAGTAAAGGTCTACATATAATTAAAGTGACCAGTGGACATTCAAATTATCATTCCCAAACGATAGTTATAGATTAAAGAATATTCACACTATTAACTCGACAATAGTTAACACAGAATAGATAAATGACCCCAAATCTTAATTGGGGTCATTTTTTTTAACAACTATATTTATCGGATTTAGATTTCGGTTTTATCCCTCACTAGCCTATTGAGATCCCATAGTCTGCAAGTTCTAGTGACCCGATTGTCCTAGTCAGCTAGAGACGCATCGTCATAGTTTCGCTGTGGTTGTTCGCTTCGAGTTGTATGAGGTTTTACACCATAGGACTCCTCCATTCGTCAGATTAATAGACCCCTTCATTAGGCAGGTTTGTTATCTGCTTTGAGCATTTATAAATTATAAATTTCTCATTTTCTGCTGTTATCTCAACCTTGCGAAATATTTGCTTGAGGTGGGTAAGGTAGTTCAGGTGTTTGTTAGCAACAAGTTGGAAATTACCTGTCGCTTTTAAGCATCTGAAACATTCTATAAATAGGTGTAGTGCCGGATTGATGCTTAGCTCATATTCTAGATGGAAAGGTGGATTAGAGACGATGAGGTCCAATGAGTTTTCTTCTATGTCCGCTAGGTTGTTAGCGTGATGATGATGTATGTTGTCACCTTTTAAATTGAGTTTTGCTGATTCGACAGCAAGAAAGGAATCATCGATAAGATGAATATTGGCTTGGGGTAATTGTAGTGAAATTTCTTTGGCAAGCACGCCATTGCCTGATGCTAGATCTAAGATATTTTTATCCTCGAGATTTATTTCAAGGTTTTCTATTAAGAATTGAGTTGCATAGTCTATATGCTTAGAGGAGAAGACACCCCAGTATTGCTTGTAGTTATGTTCCTTGTAGGTTATGGAATCTATAAGATTTAGTTTAGGTGCTTGCTTCTTTTTTGTTAGAGTAACAAGGCGCGCTTTCTTGATAGCGATGCTTTGATCTGCCGACTCAAAGTATTTTAATGACAGTTCAATTAGCTTAGGACTAAAATGTCTCGTCATGAAAGCAATAATAATGATAAGCTCCTTGCTGGAGTTATGTATAACCTGCTGTATGAAAAGTTCTAGTAGCGCTAAGGATTTTGGTGCTTTAATTATTGCTGTTTCTATTTGCGGATCGATACTAGAGAGTGGGTCGACGAATTGAGGAATAGGAAGGCTATTCGATTTGTGATTACGCTCTATGGCGCATTGTTGTCCCTTGCTGGTTATGATAACCGTGGGGTTCCTAGTATTAAGATGACAGCTTAAGTACCCAAATCTATCATTGTATATGGCTATCTTTTTTTGCGATTGATTCTGATCGCATAAGCCTCGTAATAAGTATTCGTCAGCTGCGCTGTGTGGTCTTAGAGACCTGTCATTTGTGTGATCATATCTTCGAATATTGTATGTGCTGGTTACTTTGTTCAATCGAAGTTTGTGCTTAGCGAATCGCCTATTGTGTAAGTACTAGGTTGTCAATGAGAGTTTGTGTTCATCGTTTGACCTTCAGTAAAGCTTTGATCTTAGGTGCATGTGGGCTATTAGCAGGATCTATTTTAATTTCAAATTCCTTGTAGCTACCTGTTAGTTCTACAGATACGTCTTCTTTTATCTTCAATTTTTTAAGACGGGTAATTTTCTTCTTAAGCTGTCCTTGTATGTTGCTGCTTAATTGGATTTCATTCCCTATTCCTGCTGCTGTTTTACTTAGGAAAACAACTTTATTCTTTATCTTAATCATGTCTTTGCTTCTTGGGGCACAATAACGTGGTTATTGTATTGTGGAGCAACTTTTATTGATGATACTTTAAGCTGTTCACTATAGCATAAAACTTAGGTAAACTGATATCACTGGTTGCATCATTTCTGTTAATGATTTTGTGCATAAGCACTACTTTATCGCTAATAGAAAACACACTGGATGAGTATACTTTTTTAAGAGCTACTTGGGCAGTCATTCATCAGTATCACTATAAATAGGGACTTATATTATCAGCCCTTTCAAGGATAGGCTCACAGATCATTTTTGTTTTTCTTAGAGGTATGTAAAATTTCAATACCCCCAGAGTTTTACAATAACCCCTAAAAGAACACAACCAATGATGACAAACACGGCCCTGTTGTCACCTACGACAACCATTTCTATTCCTCTTATTACCGAGCGAGAGAAGGAAGTACTAATAGAAATTTCCTTTGGAAGAAATACGAATGCAATCGCACAGAAGCTTTACCTCAGTCCTCATACCATCTGTAGTCATCGGAAGAATTTGATGAAAAAGCTGGGTGTAAAAAATACCGCTGGACTAGTGCGGCGGGGATTTGAACTGGGCTTACTAAGTTAGATTTATGCTTATCTGAGATCCGGATCAGTCAGGCGTCTATCTATCTGATCCGGAATTCTCTGCTTGCTTTGCTACCTTTGGACTATGAAGGTTGCAAAAATCATGGCGTACAAGGAGCAGTTCCGCCACTTACTCGAGGTCACGCAAGATTATAATGAGTTATACAAGTATGAGTGCTTACAGAACTATAGAGCACACTGGGACCTGTCCGAGCTCGACCTGCATCGGATGTATGACTTAAGCTACAGCAGTAGTATCTCTGGTCGGTTATGGGGCGGATCGACGAATTCGGCTAAGGAGTATATGCTGCGCTTCATCGAGATGGATAAAGAATTCGTTCGGTCAATGTTCCGAGATCTCTTCGACGAAAAAAAGAATATCGGCCTGCGTATCAATAGATTCAAGTTCCACTGCGACGAATTACTACGACAGCTTAATCTCAAAGACCACAAGCACCAAGGGCACTATCATGATGATGGGGCAGTGTTACTCTATCTGGCTTTTGAGTATCCTGACCTGTATTGCTTGCATGCCTATGGCCCTTTCAGTATCATGATGAATCGCATGGATACGAGGGATGTCCCTGAGGACTTCGAGATAGAACGGTACCTCAAGCTCTGCAAAGCCCTCTATACCATACTTAAGAAAGATGAAGACCTCCTCGCGGCGCACCAGAAGCAACTAGAACCCATCGCTTATAAGTCTCATCCAGGTCAGTTGCTGATCCATGATTTTCTCATGATGTGTAGCCTTGCACCCACCTTGCCATCTTAAATCACTGCGAAATAGGGTAGAAAGCGTCGTATTTCTAAATTTTAACATATTAAATAATAGTATAATATGTAATTGTCATAAAAACAGCTATCTTCATATTATAGAATTTGCTGATATGTTCACTTACGAGAAATACTTACCCTTAATTGCCTTTAATGAATCCAGTGTCTTTTTCAAGGCATCTGAAGTGTTCAGATACGGCTTCCTGCTGGCAGATATCACTGATGAGGAAGGGTCGAAGCAACTCTATTCTTACCACAACTACTATGTCGAAGTGGTATTTGGCGATAATTATGAAGAGATACAGACTATAGAAGGGCTCACCATAGATGTCGCACTAGACAAATACACTGATTCTAATATACTAGCGGACGAGATCATGGATCTCTTTCACGTCTAGTCGACCAGCATCTATTAACGCATCTATTTTACTTCAGTTTGGGCAGCATGCTCTATATCTGCCCCTAGTTATTGGGCATTATGATCGGGCATTATAATCTTCTCCAGGTAAGATACTAAGTATATAGCTTATGAGCCTTACTCAGCCGCTTCGCGATTCGTTGTTGCATGGCCTTAGGCTTAGTGATCTCGATATTCTCACCGAATGAAAGCAGTAAACTCTCTAACTCAAAGTTAGGAATAACAGCTATCTGGAAAGTAGCGGCACCTTGCGCTTCGTCTAGTTCTACTTGGGAGTTGTGCAGTGGTTTCGTCCTGATATAATCCGCTGTTTTTCCGAATGCACGGAAGCACACTTTCTGGATTGCCTTGTTGGGTTCTAGCGTGACGCCGATGAGATCCCTGAAGTAAGTCTCTGGAGAGAACTCTGGTGTCGGTTTGTACTTCTGTAGGGTCGTTGTCAGTTTCGTGATTCTCTCCAGGCCATAAGTCCGGAGTTGATCCTTACTATGAAATTTAGCATATAGATACCATCTGTTATCGTACTCCTTTAGCAAATAGGGGCTGATGACACCCGAAAATTCCTCTCTGTCAAAGGGTTTGTAAGTCATCATTAGTGATGATTCATCCTTGATGGCTTCATAGAGCTGGTCTAGCCATTGCTGTCCCGGTATGGTCGTCGGCTGTGCGAGATGTACGAGTTTCTTCTTGTCAGCAGTGGATTCGTAAGCTAGTAATTCTAACTTCTGGATGATATTATCGATTCCTGTCAGATGCTGGAAACCTGTAAACTGATGGAGTAGGGCTATTGCATTCTTTAATTCATCACTGTCCGAACGGCTTAGTGGGGCCTCTGTAATAGAGAAGTTACGGTTCGTGTAATAATAGGATTTCTCTGCCCGATCATAATCTATCGGTGCGAAGTATCCTAGTGCCGTGTCCATTCTCATACTCTGCAGGTCGCCCTTGATCGTGCGTTCTGACAGGGTCGTACGCTTACCTGTGACCTTTTCTATCTCTAGGGCACAAGCTTCTGCTAGGGTCTTCCAGTTCCATGCTCTATCTACTTGCCTGAGGCATTTATCTATAACTCTGTATCTTATGATAGCGTGTTTGTTAGTCGCCATGACTTTATTTTTTTATCGTGCAAATATAATGCATGAATGCTTGCATACTTGTATCGTGATCAGAATTAAATAACTCAAATATCTAAGACCATGAATAATTGGCAAGTAAACATCAATAACGAAGGTCACCTATTAATTAAAGGTGTGTCAGAAAAGCAAGCCCAGATGAACCTGTTCGGCATTGCGAAAGAAGAGCATGGCCTCTGTATCTACTCTTATTACCTCAGGTCGGTCAGACAATTACTCAGTCAGCTGTTTCCTAATTCTAAGCTGTGCAGTATCGATGAGATAGAGTCGATCATCAAGGAGGAGTTCTGTGAGAGTCGCTCAGTCAGCATCTTCAAGAGTATCCTAGAAAAAGCAGATATACCTTATAGAACCTATAGTCATGTAGCCTAGTTTTTCTTTAAGTTTCTTCCGGGGACGCCGGTTCTCGGAAGATTTTTTTCTTTTTTGGCTACTAAAAGTTTTTGGGTGCTAGGAAGTTAGCTGGTTATCAAGACTCAACTTCTTGTATAAGCTGCAAGTAATTACCACAGCCATCATCGAAGATGGCTTCCCAGCCCCAAGAGACCGCTGTAGGTGTTTTGATGAATCTTATATCTAGATTGGTCAGACGTATATATTCCTCCTTGAGATCATCAGTGCTGAAAGTCATCACAGGTATCTTAGCCGCATAGAGTGCCGATCTGTATGTACTAGAGATTTCATTATCTGAAGGTTCTAAGATGATAGCCGTCTCCGTCGGTGCTTCTGCTGACACGATAATCGCTAGTCGTTCTTTTGGGTCATACATCAGCTCTTGGAAGCCTAGAATCTCAGTGTATACTTTATATGCTTTGATAGGATCTAAGACGGGAATGCTGGTCATTCTAATCTTCATAGTTCTCTGCGCTTATTCGATGATTATTACTCGATGATGGTTATTTGGGATCGGTCGTCCTGATAGAAGTCTTCATCATTACCTGTCAGGGTCGCCCTAGCAATGGTCGCCTGTGACACGCGTATACTGTCAGCTGGGGTTGTGACATGGAAAGCAAATTTATTGCCATTTAGTGTATCTCCTGTCATCTGGGCAGAAGAAGCTTCCTTGAGAAAGATCCCTTTGTCACAGCCACTTATCTTATTACTCTCGACCGTAATATCTAGCGAAGAACCGAAATTCTCACTGCCTATTTCCATAGCTGCATCTGCGATTCCTGAGATCTGATTGTTTGAGATTGTGATTGCGTTACAGCCATTCAGATCGATGGCATCATCATTACTATTCTGGAAAACATTCTCAGTAATCAGACCTCTATCACAGTTAATGAACTCCACGCCATCTGGTACTGTCTCGAAGCGACAATGTCTGACTATCGCATCATTCACATCATGTAAAAGAAAACCTTCAGCTTTATTGACGCCTTTCGCTGTACAGTTTTCTATGAGCACCTGACCATACCAGAATCTGGCGATGGCCCATTCCCAGTTGAGGTCTTGTGTATTTGTAAAGTGGACCTCTGAGAAGTGGTTATTGGTATTATAAGAAGTGATCGTACCATCTGAAATCGTTGCATGCTTGATCACGAATTTCTTGGCTTCGCCTTTGAGTTTGAGTGTACCCCAGCCAGGCGATGGATTCTCAGCCCGGATTATGATGGGGTCAGTGGATGTGCCCTCAATCAGGACGTCACCAAACGAGATGATGCTTACACCATTGCTGATGATTACTTCTGCACCTGCTTCGATTATGAGCTTATAACCGATCTCTATTTCGACGTCTTCAGTGATCTGATGTGGTGAATCGGCTTTAGTCAGGACCATATCAGTCTTCATGGGACTACATTGCATAATTAAGATACAAATCAATGGTAAGCTTATTAGTCTATACATATAATGGATCATTTCCTGACGAAAGATAGTTCAAATGATTCTGAATTCTCAAGAGATGCAATATTCAGTTTTTAAGGGAAGTTTATGACTACGAATAAAACTAAATTGCAAGCTCGAGGAGTTAATAAGACATGATGACAAAGCGATGATAAAGAACCTGGTGATATTAGCGATAGGGCTATCTATGGCAATGACTTGCCAAGGTCAACACAACAAAGAACTATATAGGTCATATACCATAGATGTTGGCCTCGAGGATGACAAGATGACGATTTCATATGAAATCGACCTACAGAGTGACAGTTTAGGACTGAGACGTTATACAACCAGTAATAAGGATTCCTTCCTATTACTATTGTCTAAGGACCTGAACGCTTTGCCTGACAATAGAAATTCAGTCCTAATCTATATCCATGGACTATGGGGTGGACAGCGGCAGATTCTATCGATGGCGACAGATGAACTAAGGCATCGATTCGTCGATGCAGAAGATACAGATATCGGTAGAATCATATCTATAAGATGGCCCGGCAATAGTCCGATCTATGTCGAAGCCAAAGGCAATGCGCATCAGTTAGCGCCTAACTTAGCACCAGAATTACTTGATCTGTGTAGGTATCTGAATCAGAACCATGATGATCCAGATATCATGGTTCATTCATTGGGCTCGGTTTTTTTTGGATTGATGTATGATCATATGGATGTACAGCCGACGGATAGAGTCGTGGATCAATTGCTCATCTGTGCACCTGACCTAGAAGTCGATGTTTTCGATAAAGCAGGCATGTTAACGAGCTTGCCTGAGCTGTGCAACGGGATTACGACTTATTACAGCAATAAAGATGTGACTCTGAGTATCTCTGAGAAGCTGAATGAGCGTCCTCGCTTAGGTGTCGGCGGACCCCAACCCAATAGAGTCGTCTCATCTATAGTCTCTTACGTCGATGTATCTGATATCAGTGATGAGGAGGACTTTGCCCTGCGTTTCTCAGGTCACAGTTACTATAGGTCATCACCTCGGATAACACAAGATATGTTACTGAGTATGCAAGGAAAGGTTACTAGTGATGGTATTATCATTGGTAGAGAAAAAGTCGGTCAGGATGTCTATCGTCTGACTAGTCTAGACTGAGTTATTCCACTACTGTGATATTACCAGTATAGATTTTTTTGGACCCATCCACAAATACAACTTCTACCATATAGGCGTAGTTCCCAGGCCGGACAGATGTGTTGTTATAGGTGCCATCCCAACCAGCTGTGATCTGCTTATCTGTTGTGTGAGGTCCCTGATATATTTTATTACCCCAGCGGTCATAGATCGATAAGCGACTCGAAACCATCGTTTCAGAACCGCCGATATTAAATACGTTGTTCTGACCAGCCGAATTCGGAGAGAAGACATTAGGTATATAGATATTCTTATTAAGTTTTGCTCTAATGAAGACCGAATCGATGGCGACACAGAAGAGTAGATTCGTGCTTTCGAAAAAGAGCCAATCATCTTTCTCTATGACATAACTGAGGACTAAGGATTCACTGAGAATCTGATCTACTTCATACCAAGTGCTAGCGATGAGGTCTCCACCGATAATCTCAGGTTCTATTATGATATTTTCGCCAAACTCTAGAGTTAATTCTTCGTCGACCATGATTTTAGTCAGGTTGTTACCTACCGTTAGATTGAGTATAGTCAGACTGTCACAACCATATTGATTTTGGACTTGTTCATAGTAGATGCCATCAACTCTTAGTTCTTCGTTACCGAAAAGATAGACCTCACCATGACAGATTGTATCTAGGATTTCCGCCACAGAAGGTGGTCTAAAAGTGATATCTAGAATTACAATACTATCACAACCATTAGCCGCTGTAAATTGGTACTGGTATAATCCATCTACGGTGATTGTATCTGAAGCAATCGGGTAATGACTCTCGTTGCATAAGGTAAGTGAGAGTTCTGTAAGTGCTGGTTCATTCTGAGTTAGTGTCAGGTAGACAATACTGTCACAGCCTTCGGATGTGCTATAGACATAGTCATATATTCCTGGAATAATAAGACTATCCCCCTCATATATATAGGCATCACCTGCACAGAAACGATCTGCTATTCTTGTCTCCCTATCCATGATCGGTATAATAGTCAGTGAGACGATACTATCACAATTGTATATATCGCTTAAGGTGTCTAGATAGGTGCCAGGTAGTGTGAGTCGTGTGCCGTTGAATAAAACATCATCATCAGGGCATAAAGCCACCTCCAAATAACTGATTTCCTGTGGCCTTATGACAAAGCGGAGTCTGGCTGTATCTTGGCAGAGGTCATTATCTGAGATGTACATGTACCCGTCATAGCTGCCTGGACCAGGAAGACTAATCAAATTGTCTCTGAGGTCTGGCCCTTTTTCATCTAGGATAACAGCACCCTCACTATCCCAAACTTCCCATGAGTAGCTATCTATAAATTCGACGACAGTACTCGTGTTCGTCACGAAGAATTCCAATTCACTACAGCTTTCGAAGTAGGCTAAGTCGTTACTGTCTGCTACTTGGGTAGAGTCGCTAGCTACACTCGCCGTTAGATTATTATAGCACTCCACAACATTAAACTCAAAATCCCGTCTGATCTTACTGAGTAAAATGCCATTTCTATATTCTTCGACACAGACTGCTACCACATAGGCATCATTGATTTCGGGGACACCGCTGATGAGGCCAGACACAGGATCGATGGTGATTTGTGGGTCTCCACCCATCGGATTTTTTGGACTATAGGGATCGATATATACAACATCTAGGTAAGGCGGTGGGCATCTGTTAGGATCAGGTGAGACACAACCGCAGCAACGTGAGCCACTGCCATCATTATATCCAGAAAATAGGGCGGTACAGAAAGAGTATCTCAATTCATCACCTTCTTTGTCGATGGCAGAATGATCAAAAACCAACTCATAACCGCTACATACGAAGATCGGAGGCAGCTCTTTGAATACAGGAGAGCTATTCCCATTTCTAAGTGTTAGAGCAGAGATATAAGTATCATAGACGGCGCCGTTCGGATCGATATTACTAATCGTATAGTTGCGGCAGCACCGCTGATAGGAGATCATATAATTATTGTCACCAACCTCCAGTGTCACCTGAAAGGAATAAGTGGTGGATTGTAAGCTGGTCTCAGTGTAGATTCTAGTCTTACAGGGGTCACTACCACGGGTAATTTCAGTTATCTGACCTCTAGGGACTTCAGATATGACTTTATAAGGTCTCCATGTACCAGTAGAATCGTCTACATAGACACCAAAATCTGTTACTGTCTCATATGCTGTAGGGCTACTGGGATCACGGTAGAGGAACAGTGTCACTTGGTAAGTGACTTCTGTTTGATCTGAATTATAGTTTAGGAATTCGTAAGTAATCTCACCACCAACAATGTGAGATGAAAAAAGCTGTTCTGCGAGACACATCATAGAGATGGTCAAGCAGATAGCTACTAATGGAAGATTGTTCTGATACATAGATCAGCTAGTTTTCAAGGGAATTAGGAATTGATCAGCATTGATGACTAAAGGGGATTATAGTTTGCGTCACTATTATAATTTGAAAAACACCCTAAACGTTGCATGAAGGAATAATATAATATGAAAATGAGGGTTTACCCAAGGTAGGTGAGTCGGGTATACCCTGCTATTCCTGAGTGGGTTGTATATCTAACACCTCTTCGACAAAATTGAATATAGAGTCTTGGACGGATTCCCAATTGGGATTCATGTATGAGGAGCCAATGACATGGCCTGGGCTATCAGAATAGGCTATAGCCTTGACTTGGGTGCTTGGTGTTTGTATATGGCCTAGGAAATCATGGATTGCTGGGATGCTGATAATCTTATCCTGAGCAGTCTCGTCTTTGTAGTAATAGCCGATGAATATTGGTGTTTTGTTTTGTTGCCAGACTTCGGGTGTCATCGTCTGGTCTAACAGGTCTCTTAGGGCTATCAAGCCTTCTATCCTATATCTGTCATTCCAATAGTATCTGATTTGTTCTGAGGCTTCCCACTGTCGATAATCCCCTTTCATCATCTGGCGGAATATCTTTTTTCCCCAGGGTTTGGTCAGCATTTTAGAATTCTGATCATACAGGTCAAAGTTGGGGGAAGTCATAATCAATGCATATATCTCAGGATCATGAGCGGCTAGATAGGTGCTGTAGGTGCTTCCAGTACTGGTAGACATAACGATAACCTTCTCACCGATTAATTTACCGATGGCAATAGCCTGCTTTGCTGATTCTATCATCGCCTTAGGTGATTCACCGAGCAAAGCATCAGGCTCTATCAGTGCCTGTCTCGATATTCTACTAAGATAAGCGTTACAGCCATATCGCTCAGCTAGGTTGCCTATAATAGGGTGCCCTTCCGCCCAGGATGCTTCGAATCCATGTAAGTAGACTAGGCTATATTCTGTTTTATTATGGAGACTATCTGTCCAGATTACTCTGGCTTCGTTATCCGGCTTAATAGGTCCAGCAGCTTTTTCTTGTTTGGCAATGTAATCATCTAAATCGTTCAGTGGTATCGTCAGCTGAATCGGTGTGCCATCCACCTGCTCATATTTTTCGATTGGTCCGAGGATATAACCAAAGCCTAGAGCCGTTATTATAAGTAGTAATCCTAACATCAACTTCTTCATGTAGCGAAGATAAAATATGATAGTATATAATAAGTATGAGTTATTGGTTAACTTATATTTTGGTTATTTAGGATAGATTAAGCTAATTTGTAGTTCAAGTCTATATTATGAGAATCCTATTAGGTCTGTTTTTTATGGTCTTTTCTTTTTCGGGTACTAGCCAGTATGAGTTTTCTCAACTCAAGCAAGTGGATCACACGGAAGTCAAGAATCAAGCCAATACGGGTACTTGTTGGAGTTTTGCCACAGCTTCCTTTGTCGAGTCTGAACTGATGCGGAAAGGCAAAGGGGAGCATGATCTCTCAGAGATGTATGTGGTGAGGAATATATACAAGGACAAAGCTCGGAACTATGTATTGCGACAAGGCAAAGCTAACTTCTCACAAGGGAGCCTGTCGCATGATCTAATGGCCATCATCAAACAAGGCGGTGTTGTACCTGAGGCAACTTATTCTGGCCTCCACGAAGGTGCTAAGTCCCACGACCATAGTGAGATGGAAATTGCCTTAAAAGGGTTTCTCGATGGCGTCATCAAAAGTAAAAAACTAAGCAAGAAGTGGCCTAAGGCTTTGGACGCAATCATGGATGTGTATCTAGGATCGGTGCCTGAGAAATTTGACTACAATGGTAAGAAATATGATCCCAAAAGTTTAGCTAAGTCACTTGATTTAGATCATGCTGATTATGTGAATTTGACTTCTTTTACACATCATCCTTTCGGCGAGTCATTTGTCTTAGAAATTCCAGATAACTATTCTAATGGCAGCTTTCTTAATCTACCTATAGATCAACTTATCTCTGTCATCGATAAGGCTTTGGACAAAGGATACACGGTTGCTTGGGATGGTGATGTGAGTGAGAAAGGTTTCGATGCGAAAAAAGGGATTGCTATTCTTCCTAAGAATCCAGGGCGGAAGGATCTATACGATAAGCCAGGTCCAGAGAAGGAAGTGACTCAGGAGCTTAGACAAGAGGCATTTGAGAGTTATGCCACGACTGATGATCACCTAATGCATATAGTCGGCAAGGCAAGTGACCAAGCTGGTACTGAGTATTATATTGTCAAGAATAGCTGGGGTAAGATCAGCCCTTATAAAGGCTTACTGTACATGTCCAAAGCTTATGCTGCTATGAAAACTGTCGCGATTATGGTCCACAAAGATGTGGTGTACTAGATCATCTAAGGTTTGAAATGTGGGAATAACTCTAGGGTACTGACTTCGTCCATATCATGGCGTATAGGCAATTGCGTATAGAGCAGGCCTGCAGATTTAATTTTCTCTATCGTGTCATCGAAAACAGTAGAGCTGCTCCATTCTATATCGCGGAATAGACTAGGATGGAGGTCTTTCATACCTAATAGATAGTAACCACCATCATGAGTCGGGCCGATGATCACATCGACCAGTTCTAGTTTATTATAAGCCTCTTCTATAAGCTGAGGACTGATTTCAGGGCAATCACTACCGATGATGATTGTACTATTGCCATCTGAAAGGACATTCGTAAAGGCCGCTTCCATACGATGACCCAAATCACCATTAGATTGTAATTTCTTTTCAAAGGAATGTGTAGACCAAGAATCGTCTTCACTGATATTGCTGTCATAGAATAAGTGTCTGTCACAATCTACCTGTAAGGCAACCTCTTGGGTATGCTGCATTAATTTCAGATAGACTTTTAGAGCGGACTCATTGCCTATGGAAGCAGCCAGACGTGTCTTGACCTTGCCCAGAATTGGGTTCTTGATAAAAATGATGAGTTGACGAGGGTTCATTAATCTTTATCTTTTTTATCTTTCTTATCCTCTTTTTTGTGGACTTCTTTTCCTTCTTCTAATTTGGTTGAAATTGCAGAATAAGGACCGGTAACAATTTCATCACCTTCTTCGAGGCCTTCTAGGATTTGGATATATTCATCATCTTGGATGCCCGTTTTGACTTCTTTCATGATGACCGTATCCGCACTGTGTAGAAATACGACTTCGAGAAAATCCTCATCTTGTTTCTCAGTGTCTTTGTCTTCTGTCTGATCATCCTTTTCTCTTGCTGTCACTGACTGTATGGGTACAGAAATCACATCATTGGCTTGGTTAGTATAGACATCTACAGATGCCGACATGCCTGGTCTGAAAGGGTATTGTTTATCTTGTGTAACTAGGTGTTGATAAGAGTCTTTGTCCAATCGTATTTTGACGACAAAGTTTGTGACTTGGTCGGTATTGAGGGCCATGCCTGCTGCTGACAAGTTGGATGCGCTATTCGCAATCTCAGTGACTTTTCCTTGTACTGTTTCGTTGAGGTAAGCATCCACTTCTACATCTACCTTATCTCCTAATTCTACTCTGACGATATCATTTTCCGAGACATCGACTTGGACTTCCATGCTATTTAGATTAGCGATTCTCATCATCTCCGTACCTGTCATCTGTATGGTCCCGACGACACGCTCTCCTTCTTCGACACTGAGACTCGAGATGGTGCCGGAGGCTGGTGCTTTGATTGTTGTTCTGTTAAGGTTAGTTTGTAATTCTGTCAATGTTGCTTCTGCGCTTTCGATATTATATGCGGCACCCTTGATGCTTTCATCTGCTGACCTTATACTGGCCTCAGCCGCTCTAACGTTAGCCGCTAGGTTATCGACACTCGACTTGGATTGGTCTAGTTCGGCTTCAGAAATGACGCCATCTTTGAACAATTGGATATTTCGGTCATTAATTTTTTTAGCATTATCCAGTTGAACCATAATTTGTTCTTTCTGAGCAATACTGGATTCTCGTTGGCTCTTCGATACGGCTAATTGAGACTTAGCGCTGCTGACACTAGCTTTACCTCTTTGGACAGTAGATACATATGATTCTGGATCTATTTTGGCTAAGACCTGCCCCGTGACGACACTATCACCTTCGGCGACGAACAGTTGAGTGATCTCACCTGAGACATCTGAACTAATCTTGATCTCCTTCTCAGGAAATATCTTCCCTGAAGCACTCACTTTCTCATCTAGAGTACGACGCGCGACCTTACTGAATTCCACTGCGATGCCCTTAGGCTTTGTTTTGCTTTTGTATACAGCGACACCGATGACACCTATTAGAAATAGTATAAGAAAAAGAAAGAACCAGAATCGTTTTGTTCTCTTAGCCATATCAGATCTTTAGTGGTTTTCCGAGATGGAACTCCAATACTTTAGTCTTAAAAATATAATCATACTTGTCGATCAGTAAACTGAGTTGCGCGTTTTCTAGCTGGGATCTTTGATTCTCCCATTCAAAAGTGTTGGCAGCGCCAATTTCTAGTTTCTTATTGACATTATCTAGTGCGGCTTGTTGCGACAGTAGTGTCTTCTTAGAAGCTTCTAGTTTTCTCTTGGCCGCTTTTGCATTAGCTAAATCTTGCTGTACGGTTAGCCGCAGTGTTTCTTTAATTTGCTCTTGAGCTAAGTTCTGTGCTTCTAGGTTTAATTCTGCTCGTTGTACATTGGTTTTAGTGATGCCTTGATTATAGATGGGGACATTTAGACCCAGTCCGAACCCGTAGGAAATAAACTCATTGAGTTGTGAACCGAAGTTAGGCGTTGCTAATATCGGTCTATCTACAAACTGACTGATTGTGATAGGAGTGCCATCTATCATCACCTCTTGGCTTTCTAGCGTAGAGTCAAAACCCCTTAATTCCTTAGCTTGATTAGAGTAGTTGGTTGCTAGATTACCAAACAGGCTGAGCGAAGGAAAATAGCCTGATCGAGCGAGATCGATGCTTTTTTCCGCACTTAGACCTCTGAGGCCAGCAGATACTATATCATATCTGTGTTTCAGAGCGGCATTATAGATGTCTTCATAATTGTAGTCATCCGGATCCAAAGTGGCCATGATGTCCTGCGGTACATTAATGGCCAGGTCCTCATTAGCATCTATTCGCATTAATTGCTTCAACTGTAATTTAGCATTTTCGTAGTTGTTTTCAGCGACAATAATCGTTTGAGCACTTTGGGATAATAAGGCTTCTACGCTCAACCTATCGCCAGCTGGGACACTACCGGCCCTTATCAGTTTATTGACCTGATCCAACTGTTGTTGATTCAGCTTGGCTTGCGT
>CALEAC010000036.1 GCA_937944095.1 uncultured Saprospiraceae bacterium | reverse complement strand
CCAGCAGACAGACAATGTGACTTCGTTACCTCAAGTGATGAGGTAAAGGAAGTGCCCTTAAGTATCTATCCTAATCCGACACTGGGCCCTATCTTTTTAGATATAGAAGAGGGCCTCGATGTAAGAGTTGAAATTCATGATATTTCTGGTCATATATTATTTAAGTCTTTCGACTTAAGTAGGAAGATGATAAATCTGAGTAACTATGAACCAGGTCTATATATAGTTAAAATCTTTATAGGGCCTAATCTAGCAGCTGTAGAAAAGATAGTTAAGTTATAACTGAATCTATATTAGAATACAAAGCCCACCGTCATGGTCAGGAAATTATAAGAGGTGCCTGTTACCATGTTGACAGCATTGAAGAAGCCCTTTTCGAACTCCAGGTCGACTGTAATGCCATGAACATCTAATCCTGCGCCTACGACTAGCCCTGCCGTACCAGAATTGAAACTATCATAGGGGCCATTTTTCAGATCGTCAGAGTGTGATGTAATCAGATTAAGCGAGCCAAGACTCTTTAGCCTGATAGCTACCTTGGGGTTGATGGTCACGACATTGAAGCCAAGTCCAAATCTCAGTTTCAGCCAATTCATTTTATTGGATACAGTGAGAAAGCTCTTCTCATCCGTTGCTAAGAATTCGATATTATGAAATTGACCACCTATCACAAAGTACATACCACCCGAATTCAGTCTAGCGTCTACACCAATAAGGTAGCCAGGATGTGAGGTGTTAGCAGGTGTAATTAGTGCATCCGCATTCTTAGCATTAGAGATACCAACGTAGGGGTTTAGACCAGCCTGCCCAGTCATTAGGTTGGTGCTAACCAGCAACAAGGTGCAGGCTATGATTAATCCGATACATTTCATATTAACTGATACATTATACATAACTACCTGATTTATAGCTATCAAAGCTATAGCTATTCTTAAAAGTTCAAACTAGAACGCTGCAATAATTGGATTAATATATAATTCTCATATATTTGAATTATTCTGCATTTAATAATAATGACCTATTTTTATTTTGGTGCTGTTATTATTTGAAGAACAATGTTTTAACTCTATTGTATAACTACTAATTGAACTAAAATGGATTTAATGAGTATTCTTATGTGGGTTGTCGTCGGAGCGGTAGCCGGTTTTCTTGCTAACTATATCAAGCCTAATGGTTTCGGTACGATAGGTACGGTGCTGTCTGGGATTGTAGGTTCCTTCCTTGGAGGTTATCTAGGAAATATGCTTTTTGGCCTAGGTGCTGATGCAGATGCTGGGTTCAATATCACAACGATTATTACAGCTGTGGTGGGTGCTTTGATATTTTCTTTCATTCTAGGGTTTATTAAGAGCAAAACCTAGATTCTATAGGATTTAATTTTTCAGAAATATAAAAAGGGAGGCATAGTCGGCTTCCCTTTTTCTTATTCTAATATTTTGATTGTAAATTCAACTTTAGCTGATAATTTGAATACCAATCATTTATTTAAATCACAAAATTCCTTTATGAAACAACTATTAAAATTTTTGTACTTAGGATTATTCCTTTTCAGTTCGAACATGGCATTCGCGGTGAACTCGGCAGAGACAAAACAAGAAATGGCTACGACCTTAGGTATCGATCTTTTTCAAGATCTCAATATCAGTTCTGTAGATGATTTTCTAGCACTTACGCCCAAAGCAATTAAGGAAGCAACTGGTAAGCGACTGCCACTTAAGCAAGTTGTCGGCCTGAAGATTGCTCAGAAGAAGATTAAGAAAAAAATGAAGAAAGATCCAGCTTTTGCAGCAACGATGGCTGATGGATCTAAGTCTCAATTGACTGCATTACTCTTATGTATTTTTGTAGGTGCGTTAGGTATACATAGATTCTATCTCGGGTATACGACAATCGGTATAGTACAATTACTAACGCTTGGGGCCTGTGGCATATGGAGTTTGATTGACCTCATCATGATTATTACTGGTGATCTCCAACCTGCTGATGGCAGCAGCTATGACCCCGAACTATAGATTGTTTCACTTTCTTAGATTAGTTATTCTGCTGGCAATTCCTGTAAGTCTATGGGTGTTGCCAGCAGATTACTTTGATACTGGGCAATCTATTTGCCTTTCCGTGCTGCTTCTGGATATAGAGTGTTTTGCCTGCGGGATGACACGGTCTATTATGCATCTTATGCATTTTGATGTTGCTGAAGCTATATACCATAATCTGCTGGGGTTGGTAGTATTACCATTGCTCATCATTATCTGGGCCAGTTGGATAATACGTAGTTACAAAGCGTTGAGAATAGGATAGTTTCATTGAATTAAAATTATAATGATAGCTTATTAAACGTCTACAATGCTTTACTTTAGACCAGGTATATTACTGTTATTAGTCACATTATTAAGCTCATGTCGCAGCCCACTTTTTGATCCCTTAGATGCTACTGTTCCAACAGTTAATAGAAAAGGTGAACTTAATCTAGAGGCTACACTTCATTTAACAGAGTCAGCTCTGGTTGTCTTTAATGACGCTGGGACTCATGCACAACTTTCTACAAGTTATTCGCCGATAGAGCGGTTAGGCATGCATGCAAAGTATACCAGATCAACAGGTAGAGCATTTTATACCCTTGGCCTTGGGTACTACGAACGGTTTTCCGAAGACGTTGATTTCCAGCTATATCTCATGAGGCAGTGGGGTAATTTAGATTTTAAATCAAGTGGGCTATTAATAGGTTCTAATTATGATCTTATTTCAAGACAGAATAGTTACATCGTTTCTCCTACAGTAACCCTTAGACAG
>CALEAC010000035.1 GCA_937944095.1 uncultured Saprospiraceae bacterium | reverse complement strand
GGACCTCAAGAGATTATCGCGATGGGCCATGATGAAGACCTCGTCAAGCGCATTCTAAAAATGGTTAACCGGAATGAATTCAAAAGATACCAGACAGCACCAGTCCTAAGAGTGACTTCGAAAGCCTTTGGGATGGGTCGGAGACTCCCTATAGTTGGGAAATATTTATCTTAAATGGAGAGTTTTATTAGGAGATTTGGCTGTTCTGTTCTGAATAGGGGTATACCCTTGTCTTAGAGGCGTGTTAAATTATTAGATTTGTTTTAATTATAGAGCGTTAGAGCTCAGGATATTCTGATTATCTATTAGGATACTTCGTTATAATTCTTTAAAATCCCATTATGCTCAAATTATCTTTTACGCTGGTTATGTTCCTAGGTATGCAGCTGTTGCTCTCGGCGCAATGCTACCAAGATAGACATAACTCCTCAGTAGCCAACAGTTGGCTTTCCTGTGAAGTGAGACCTAATCCCAATGCTGACCGTGGCGAAAGCCATTGGATCCAGTATGAACTGGGCGAACTCAGAAAGCTATCACAGATGCACTTTTGGAATCTTAATAATCCAGAAACCTTAGATTCAGGGGTAAAGCTGATGGCTATCGACTACTCTTTAGATGGTATCGATTGGGTCGAGTGGGGTACATGGCCTTTTGAGCGAGCAAGTGCTTCGGGTTTCTATGAGGGTAACGAAGGTCCAGATTTGGATGGCATATTAGCAGAATATCTATTACTTACTGTAATCGAAAATCATGGTGGTGAGTGCGCCGGTTTCAGCGAATTACGAATTGACTTGCTAGAAGTGACAGCTGCAGATGACCTGGAGAGTGATATTGGAATTATGGCATTACAGCCTAATCCTGCGTCAGTCTACACTGATCTTGTCATCAATGTTAGCCGTGGACAGAGAGCACTCATGCAGCTACAGGATTTCACAGGTAAGGTTATTAGTTCTGAAGAAGTCAATATCATCTCGGGTATAAACAAATTGAGATTGGAATTAGCCTCGGTTCCAAGTGGAGAATATTTGGTTCGTTTGCTCAGTCCGACTTTGGATGCAACCAAAGAGCTATCCATCATTAATATTAGATAATCCCAAAAAATTAATCATGATGAAACAGTCAACAGTTGTTTTAATAATGCTTATGGTTTTGGGTTTGCAAGCTCAGATTCCGCCCTTTATTGGTGCTGGAAATAACGATGGCATCACAGTGACCAGTAGTAGTTCTTATAATGGACATGCTGGTGACAATACGATAGACGGCAGCGGCATGGATGCCAAACTGATGGAAGCCTCTCGATTCTTAGCTCAATCCACGATGGGCTATGATCTAGCAGAGATAGAACGAACTGCGGCCATAGGTATGGAGGCCTGGATCGATAATCAATTGACGGAACCATTTACATTGCTGACCCCTCAAATGGAGGAGAATTGGGAATTAATACACCAGTGGAGCTATGATCATTATCTGAGGATGTATAAGGAGGATAACCCAGGTGCACCGATCACCGATGAGGTCATGGAACGGATAGAAAATGAAATATTTGGCCCCTATGCAGTTAATTTTCATTATGCTTGGTGGCAGAATACCATCGTGAATTCAGATCAGCTACGACAAAGAATAGCTTATGCGCTTAGTCAGATTCTTGTTGTGTCGACCCAATCTGACCTCGTCGATCATGCGGAGGCTATTACTGGATATTACGATATCTTTCTACGCCATGCTTTCGGTAATTACAGAGATATCTTGTCAGAGGTAACTTTGCATCCATCTATGGGTCTATATCTCAGTCATTATAATAACCCTAGGGAAATACCTGAGGAGAATCTACATCCAGATGAAAATTATGCGCGCGAGGTCATGCAGTTATTTACTATCGGTCTGCATGAATTGAACCCAGACGGTACACGACGCCAAGATGCAGATGGCAACGATATTCCAACCTATAATAATAATGACATCAAAGAAATGGCCAAAGTATTTACAGGCCTGGGCGCTGATGGGGTGATGCCTAATCCGTGGGTGGATGTGCCATTTTTCGGAATGGACTGGTATCTAGCAGATAAGGAACGGCCACTTGTGATGTATGAGGAATGGCATGAGAAAAGCAGCAAGACAATACTTGGTGATCTAGAATTACCACCGAATAGGCCTGGTATGGAGGATATATCAGCAACACTTGATTATTTATTTGAGCATCCAAATGTCGGACCGTTTGTGTCTCGACAACTGATCCAACGGTTAGTCAAGTCTAATCCTTCTCCAGGATATATATCACGCGTAGCAGCTGTTTTTAACAATAATGGATCAGGCGTACGTGGCGACTTAGGCGCAGTCGTCAAGTCTATTTTGTTAGACCAAGAAGCACGGACTTGTGATGAGCAACAACATCCTGATAATGGCCACCTGATGGAGCCACTGCTGAGGCTCACACAGATTGCTAAGGCCTTACCATTAGCTTGTTTTCGTGATACAATGATTGTTGTGGATGGTGATACGCTGGATAAAGGGCCCTGCCCGGAGACTTATTACTGGCTGAATAGTTTTGACCATAGTCGTTATCTGAGGCAAGCGCCCTTAGGCGCACCATCGGTCTTTAATTTTTACTTACCAGATCATCAGCCTGTTGGTGATTTTGCGCAGTTAGGCCTATTTGGCCCAGA
>CALEAC010000034.1 GCA_937944095.1 uncultured Saprospiraceae bacterium | reverse complement strand
GGTATAGAGTTCGTCGAAACTCCCATCATCTTCGACTCTTAGAATCTGAGAGTTGCCATCCTCATCGGTTCTATAGGCCAACCTCAGCTTCTCGTCCCAGTCAAAATCATAGCCAGTATATCTATTGTTATTCTCTAGGATTAACTTGAGTTCGCCTGTGGAGATTTTGAGTGAGTATAGATCATGCCAGGCTTTATCTCTATCGTTGAGTCCGATCATTAATAGGTCCGGGTCTTTACGAGAGACATCATAGATCTGTGCTGTGACCTCTTTCATTGGTGTGAGGTTCTTGGACTCAGGTGCGGCACCTACTGGAGGGCCTTCTGGGTCGACACAGAAAACGTTGAAGTTTTCGTCACCACCAGAATCATTGACATATAAGATGAACTTAGCGTCTCTGGTCCAGGAGTATCCTAGAATCGGAGACGCACTAGCAGTCAAAAGTTTAGCTTGATCAAAGTTCTGATCGAATTTCTTGACCCAGACATTCATGATGCCCTCATGTTCTTTCATGAAGCTGACATGCTTGCCATCAGGACTCAGTTGGCCAGAAGCAATCTCAGGGTTACCGAAGAAAATCTCCCTATCGATGAGGGGCGTATTGTACGCGTTAGTCACATTAGTTGGTTTTGCATTGATTGTTTCATCTACTTGTGTAACCTGCATTTGTTTGTTACAGGACACTAATAAGATGACTGTAAAAAGTAATGGAAAGTTAAATTTAGTCATAGCTCTATAGGTTAGTTGATAATAAAAGTAAAGAATAAGTCAAAACGAGCTAGAACTTATTCCATAAGAGTGGATAATTATTCGATTAAGCTACCATTCTCTATCAGTGTATGAGTCGGAAAGATACAACTCCCTGGTCTTGCGCATACAAGCAAATGAGACTTGTACCAATACTATATTGAAGGTTATAACTTAACTCTCTCATTTAATCGACTGTGGTGTAGTGCGTTATAAATTGGTTAAATAAATATGTGTTTTGTAAATCAATAAAATATATTAAGAATCTACTAATATGAATTATTGATATATCTTCGTCCTGTGTTTATAATACATCATTGATTTATTCCCTAAATCAAGATTTAATTACTCAATCTCGAGGTCGGTTTATGCCGACCTTTTTTTTATTCGTTATTATAATATCTAGGGGCTTTATTCTTGCAAAACTCTATATGGTTCCCTATCTTTGCGCCACTTTTTAAAGCAAATAAGATAAATGCTCATAATCAATGTTAAAAACGAAGAGTCAATAGATAGGGCTCTAAAGCGTTATAAAAGAAAGTTCAAGCAAACGCAATTGCTCAAGGAAATCAGACGCAGAAAGCACTTCACTAAGCCTTCTGTTCAAAGAAGAAATGAGATACTTAATGCGGCTTACAGAATCAAAATGTATGGCGATAACTAAGTAAGAGCGCAATCATAAGATATATCTAGGGTCTGAAATACGTTTTCAGGCCCTTTTTTTGTTGTGAATGAGCTAAAACACTGGTGCCTAATTATGGACTATAATTTTATTGTACCAGATTGCAACCTATTGCTGAGGATAGCTCGTATACCTAGTGAACCATGGATTCCAAAGACTTCAAGACGATCATAGCTGGTCTGATTAGAGGAGACAGAGCAACCCAGAAGAGGGTATTTCTCCGATATCATGCCTTGGTAAAAGCCATTGGCTTGAGGTATGCGCGTTCTAATGAAGATGCCGATGAGATAGTGAGTGATGTTTTTCTTAAAGTTTTCGGAAAGATCAGCACTTTCAAGGAAGATCAGAATCTAGAAGCATGGATAACACGTATTGCAATAAATACCAGTATAGATAAATACAGAAAAAAGATGAGAAGCATCAGTACCATAGAGTTACACGCTGATCTCAATGATCCTAAGGCTGTTACTGAAATGGACTTAGCTAGCTTGGATGATCAGGAAGTACTGCCGATGATTCAGAATCTTCCTGAGAAATATCGATTGGTGTTTAACCTATATGTATTCGAAGAACGCTCTCATGTCGAGATTGCTCAGGAGCTCCAAATACCTGTCGGTACGTCCAAGTCTTGTTTGGCTAGAGCCAAAGCAATTATTAGAAATCATATGGAGCAAACCAATCAAACCTTAGGCACCAATGAGTAACGATTATAGAAATCTGCGTAAGGCTTATGACCAACAGGTCGACACTGGTGATGCACTAGCAGCGTGGCAGTCATTCGAACGGGCTCATTTACCGCAAGAAAAAAAGAGAAAAAACAGACTTTGGTTATGGCTTACTTTTTTGGGCTTATTGGTCGTTGCTGTCTCGCTCTACTTCGTAGAACAGCAACTTAAGCAAGGATTAGCTAAGAAGATACAGCATGAAACTCCTGTCATTACCAAGGCAAGTAACCAAATAGCAAATAATCAAATAGCAAATAATCAAAAAGCAAATAGTCAAAAAGCAAATAATCAAATACCTATGCGTCCTGAATTAGGACACCAAGGCGCTCTGCTTACTGAACCACAGGGTGTCATAGAAGAATCACCCAAACCTATCGAGCAATCCCCTCCTGAAGGACAACAGGATAGTTCGCCACAAGCATATCGCGTCGGTAGCGAAATAAGCAGTGAGCCTG
>CALEAC010000033.1 GCA_937944095.1 uncultured Saprospiraceae bacterium | reverse complement strand
CCATGTAGAGCTTGTAAGCCAACTGTCATAGACTTTCCTATAGAAAGAACTGTATTCTGTGTAGGCGATCCTGGGAACAGAGTCATAGACTTGATCGCTGATGTCGATGCCTTAGGTATCGGTTCTAATCTGATCAATCCGCCAGAAGGACAATGGAAACCAGGACCTGGTGTTATACTTAGTGCTGATGGTACTTCTGCACAATTCGATCCGACAGGCCTACCTGCAGATACATATAAGCTAGAATACGAATATACCCATCCTGATGATGGCTGTTCGTGGCCATTCAATGCCTCAGCTGGACCAACAATTAGAATATTCGATACACCATTTCCACAAGCAACAATCGATCTTACAGAAGCTTGTGGTGATACTTGTGCAATTATAACTTTCACAGATTATGAAGGGATAGGACCTCCTAATATTAATTCAGGAAACAACCTTGCCACGGTATCGATTCTTAATAATACACAGGCTCAGATCTGCTTTCCTAATGAATCAGTGTCATATTCTCTGCAAATAGATTATACGATCATCGGTGATCCGTCTAACCCAGATGATAGATGCGACCCTATCTTCAATGATCCTATTGTCGTTGATATTATAGGAGAACCAGAAATCATAGCGCTATGTGGCAATACAGGCAATGACTTTATTAATGTCATGTGGAATGATGTACAAGTGTCAGGTTATGATATCTATGTGAATGGTGCTCTACACGGTAGCTCTCTGACTAATGGATATATGGTCGATAACCTAGATGCTGACACGGAATATACCATCAGGGTAGAACCACAGGGCTTGCAATGTTCATTTATATCTGTTCCAGTGCTTTGTATGACAGAGAAGGGCTGCGATCCACCAGTCATTACTTGGAATAATCCAGAACTGCCTATCTGTGGAGGTGATACGCCATTTGTTATAGATATCACCGTCGGACCGTCAGCGGACCCAGCGATTGATGCGTCCTATACTTGGTCGGACCCTAGTTTGGTCAATGCCAATAATGAGTTTATCCCGATACCAGGACAAGAACAATATACACTAGAGTTAACTTCTGATCAATGTGATAAAGTTCTAACCCTAGAGATCACATATATAGAAACACCTACCTCTCTATTAGAGATCGTTAGCGGTGATACGATCTGTATTACAACTGGCATGAGTGTCTTACAAAGTAGCTATCTGCCTGCTGTGCCAGCCAATGCTGATTATCAGTGGGATATAACTCAGGCCTCAGGCCCACCAGTTGTTACTGGACCTGGTCCACATGATTTGACTTTTGATAGTGTGGGCGAGTTTACGATCGGTCTAGTGATTGATAATTCAGGTTGTATCAGTGAGTTAGAAGAAGTCACCGTTGTTGTAGAGCCAGAGTTAGAGCCTATTGCTGTCACTTGTAGCGGCGGGAAACAGAAGATTGATTTGACTTGGAATGCAATCAGTGATTGTGTGACTGATTATGAAGTCTACCTAGATAACGTGCTCGTTATGACTACTGCAGATAACAGTATTACGCTCGATGGCCTATTAGACGATACGGAATATGCTTACGAAGTGATTGCTATTTCTGATTGTCGCTGTGATAATGTCGCTGATAGTGGACTGTGTAGTACTAATAACTGTCCAGGCATGACGCTGACAGAAAATAATACGGTAGATCCATTCTGTTATGAACTGACAGATTTGCCTTTACAACTAGATATTACAATTACTTCAGATGATCCAGCTTTCGCTACACCGACTTATGTATGGGATGATGCGACACTGGTAGACGCTGGAGATATGTTTACACCAGTACAGGCATCAGAAGAATATAGCCTAGGTCTCGTCGCGACAGATGAGGCTGGTTGTACACAAGCTTTTACGATACTAGTAGTGGCTATAGAAAAACCAATAGCGAATATCACAATAGCAGAAGATACGATCTGCGTGACAGTAGGAGAGACCCTTATATCTACGGATTATACCTCGTCGCTTAGTGGCATAAGCTACAATTGGGACTTGACAGAAATTCCTAATAACACCAGTGGTGGTGGTCCTGGTCCTTTCATGGCCACCTTTGATATGCCTGGAGAATATACTGTAGGCTTAGAAATAGATAATAATTCTTGTATCAGTGATCTCTCATCAGCGATTATTGTCGTACAAGACACCTTGGTACCACCCGTCGTAGAATGCAGTGGACAGCGAAACCAGCTGACTCTGAGTTGGGATGCGGTAGATTGTGCCTCGACTTATGAAGTATATATAGATGGTGCGCTAGATCAGACAGTAGGTATTCCATCAGTGACTATCACAGGATTAACCGAAGCGTCAGATTACGATTATCGTATCGTTGCCTTATCTGATTGTAAGTGTGGTCCAGTAGAGGTTACTGGCCTGTGCTCGACAACTGATTGTGATGCGATGGAGCTGGATCGGACTAATGTCCCTGAGTTCCTCTGCTATGACCCTACGACAGGTCCTATTGATCTAGATCTTACTGTAAGCTCTACGAATCCCGCTTTAGCTACGCCGACCTATGTATGGGAGGATGCCACCTTAGTGGATGACCAAGATGTATTTACACCAACCGCAGACACAGAAGATTTTCTGTTGAGCCTTATTGCAACTGATGAGAATAGTTGTTCTGAGACCTTTATAGTTAATATCACACTAGTTACAGAGCCAGAAGCTCAAGTATCCGTAATAGGTGCAGATACCGTGTGTATCACTGATCCAGTCGTTATGATTCAGACCGACTACCAGTCTGCTCAAAGTGGGATTAGCTATGACTGGAAATTAGACGAAGTCAGT
>CALEAC010000032.1 GCA_937944095.1 uncultured Saprospiraceae bacterium | reverse complement strand
ATTCGAGAGAGCGTTTGCTCTATCATTTGCTGTACAGTGTTTGGAGTGCTTTTTTGTCTCTGCCATCCACTGTATCCAGTGCCGTCGAATCCTATATGTATGAAGTACCGCATCTGAAATTATAGTAAGAAAAGTACTCTGGCGAATACTATTATGAAATTGAAAGAATTAATTCAAGATAAAGGATCAATTCCTCAATCTTAGTCACTTAGACTAGTCTATAATTTCGTAATCGATGCTTAGTTTTCTTAAGGATCTAAAAGCAGAACTGGAGTTTTTGTCTTCGACTTCTATGTCCACGGGATCACCTTCTAAGAGGATGTCGGTAAGTTCTTGCGCCAAGGTATCATCTATGTTAGAAATTTCTGCAATAGAATTAGCAATCGCTCTTTTGTCAGGTCTTTTAGCATCACACGACAATAAGTTTAGTTTCATAAATAGGGATTGTATAGCTAGTGTACTTGAAGTCTGTGTCTGTCATAACTGATATAGGTGACACAGGTATGAAGTTAGTGATTATTCTACTTCTGGATACTCTAAGTGTTGCTTGCGACTGAGGAGCTGCTAAGTACTAGTCTATAATGAGTTATTTTATTGATTAACTACCAGTTTGGGCAAAAAAAAATGGCCCATCATCGAAATGATGGGCCAAATATGTTTTTTAGAACTAAAAAACTGTGTTATGCCAAGATGACATTCACTGCATTCAATCCTTTTGGTCCTTCCTCAACTTCATAAGAGACCTTATCTCCTTCGTTAATTATTGTTCCGTTTAATCCATTTGCATGAACAAACATGTCTTTACCACCATCTTCTGGTGTTATGAATCCAAATCCTTTGCTCTCGTTGAAAAATTTAACTGTACCGTTACTCATTATTATATTGTATAAAATTTAAAGCGGCGAGATATATACTTAATATCCCTACCATTACTAATAACGCAACTATTGGCTGAAAGTTTCATTTTGCTAAAATTTTTTTAAAGATAAAACCTAAGTGATTCATAACCAGCGTTTTATGCAGTATATTTATTTATAACTTGAATTATGTCTTTTATGGTTCTTAATGAGGGTCTACCCAATTAAGATGTAATCTGTTGCATTATTCATAGACAATGCCTGTGTTTTTACGTCCTTTTTAGCTTTCCTTGTAGCCTAACCATTCTATTAAGAGTGACAGAGTGAAAACTAAGAATCCGTTTTTTTTATGATATGACAAGTAATGGGAGGGGTGTTTTGAAACCATATCATAACCTGGATTCAGTATAATTTCAAAGAGATAACCAATGATTAATTGGCCATCTCTTTCAATTTCTTAAGTGCACGTACCTTTACGGCAGTTGATGCTGGCTTAGCCTTGAACATCTGTTCTTCCTTAGTGAACGGGTTGATACCCTTGCGCGCTTTTTTAGCGGGCTTTTTAACAGTCTGAATTTTCAGCAAGCCAGGAAGAACAAACTCCCCGACAGATCTTTTGTTAATGTGAAGCTGGATTATTTCACTCAAAGACTCGAGTACGCCGTTTACTTGCTTTTTTGAAAGCTCATTTTCTTCTGCGATTTGATTGACGATTTGTGTCTTAGTGTATTTTACGTCTAATGTTTTTCTTTTTTTGGCAGCCATAAGATGATTATTTTTATTTTAAAGGTAGTCAGAGAGCATTCTTCTATCATACACTTAGCTCCCGTGCAAATGTATGATTTATGCTGCAATATAACCTACTGTTAGAAATACTCCTAATGGAGTAAGTCTCTTACTTAGGCTTTTTAAAATTAATAGCTTCTTTATCTTTCTAAGGATCTCAGTGAGGAACGAACAGATATGAAATGATTAGCTTGTTAGTTACAGGGCTTTATTTAATCATTTGCTTTGCCCACTCAATTGAGCCTTCTATACTTTGCCATATTTTTGCATTGTATTCACAGTAATAATTAGCTTCTTCTTTACTGCCTGTCGAATAACTATTGGACCCTATTTTAGCTTTCCTATTTAGTTGGGGGACTACGAATTGATTATATTCAATTGCTTCGACCATGTATTTATTCGCTCGCATAGATATGCCTGATTTGATAAATTCATACAGTGCATTGTTGAATTTAAAGAAGATCCCTGAATCATCAGAGTTTGATTTAGAATGCTTCTCAAATTTTATATAATTTTTAGCTTCGAGCAAATGACTAGATAGTATATATCTGACACCTTGATTGTCACTAGGGTTGAGCTCTAACAAATGCTCTAGAAGTTTGATTGACTCTTCTATTTTACTTGAGTGATAATAGCACTCTGACAAATTATAGATGCAGGACATATATGGGCGAGTTTCATGGATCAACCAAAAGTGGCCTTTGTTTTCTTCTTCGTATTTTCCACCATATTTCTTTTTTCCTATCTCTATTCCTTTTTTAAATAAAATTTGTGCTTTGTTTATGTTGTTCTGTTGTTCGCCTAAATATTGATATGCTAGGATACAGTTTTTGTCTAATTGCAATGCTTCTTCGGCTAATTTCAAACCCTTTGTTTTTGATGACTGAAAAGCTTGATAAATTTTATCTTCTGCTTGTTCTCTGGCATTTAAAACATCCTCTGGGAATTCTGGAATCCCTTCAGATTGGTATTTTTTGAGAAATTCATTTACTTCTTCCTCATTCTTAAAATCTTGTGTTTGGAGCAATCGTTGAAGATCACTCATTGTTTTGTTTGGCTTCATTATTTTATCTTTTATTCATGCCTTGTCAGTCATGGAATTATGATACGTGGCCTATCATGTAGGGTATGCCATTGTCACCATGTGGTAGGTCTTCATTCACTCGATAAGTAAGTTAACTTTTCTAACTAATCCTGTTTCAAAGATTCTATAAAGAGTTGAGAGTTGGATGTTTTGCTTCCCCTCTTAGTTTAGGTTTATTTTTAATTCCAGATTTCCGCCTAATCCAAATTCAACAATTTTTTTCAGTGTGGAGATTCTAACTTCCTTAATATTATTTTCGATCTTTGAAATATAGGATTTGGTTGTGCCGACTTTATCAGCTAATTCCTGTTGAGTTAATCTTGATTTTATCCTGGCCTCTCTAATCATAAATCCGAGTGTGAATTCTTCATATCCTTTTTCTAATTCATCACGTTTAGGAGTTCCCTTCTTGCCGTAGTATCTCTCTTTTAGATTGTCCAATGTTTTCGTGTTAGGATTTTTCTTTTTCATATTCTTCTCTGATTTTCATTGCTCGTGTAATTTCTGATTTTGGCGTTTTTTTTAAGTTTTCTTTGGAATTTGGAAAGTCCAAATAAATTTGTTCCTAATCTTATTTGGCAGGGTATCTAAGAAGGTTGTTGTGTACTCTTTATAAGTTTCAACTGTTCTAAATTTCCCTATGTCCTAAATATACAAATTGTTTCACTAAGGGGCAACTATATGAGAATAGAATCTTTAGACTCCTTATGGGATATATGGTCAATTTAAGTTTTCTTTTGCAGACGTTCGCCGGCATTACAGATAACGGATCGGCTATATCGGGAGTGCTGAAGAAGGAAGCATTCCCTGATCATAGAATGCTATGTGCTGGCATTTATTGATGAAACTTCTGCCTTATTTAGGCACTCATTCTATACTGATGGTAAGAGTTGTATAACCCTTTGAGCTTATCATGATGATCTTCACCTAAGCAGTATTCTTTGATATACTCCGAGTTGTTCTCAAAAGCTATTCCGTATGGATATTGAACTTGTTCAGTTGAGATAACTTCGATTTCTATGAAATCTTCACATTCATCATTTCGAAAGAGACAAACATATATTTCTTTGCCATCAAAAGGTGCACTTATGCATGGGCATCCTTCTGTAACAGTCCAAGAACTGTTTCCGTAAACAAAATCCAATATTTGCTGATCTGTGTATTTCATTTATATAAAGTTATGCATTATTATAATCTAAACGTTGATTTTATCTTCTAAGTTCTGCAGTTCGCTTAGTAAACTGTCGAATTTAATACCTTTTCTGGCTCTTTTGCCTTGAATTTGCTTGACTATTGACCATTTGAAGTCGTTCAATGGTTTAATACACTTTTTCACCTCAATTTCTGTCAAATACTGATCGCATAGACTTTTGGTATAGGTAATTTGCTGATCTATCTCACTTACTAATGATTCTAAAAGGTTTTTTTGTTGTTCAATTTTTAATTCTGCAAACGTTGAATTGATAAGTGTTACAAGTTTATTTATGGTTTTGTTATTGTCCTTGATTATCTGCTTTTTGAAAGCAATTCGTTTTTGTTTTTCAGTTGAAAGTTCATTTGAGTTTTGAAGATTAATTCTTTGGACATCTCTTTCGTAATCCCTTTTAAGCGATTTTCTTTTTGAAATATCAAACCATGACGATCCTAATTGATAGAATCCAAGGCATACTGCAACCCATTTAGCTTGGAATCCTAAAAATTGATAAGCTATAAAAAGACATAGTCCGAAGAGTATCAATTTTATGACTATTTCCCAATTCATATCAACTAATATAAGACTATTTCATATTGTTTAAACTGATCGAAGTGGCTTGCACATAACAATTCTGTAAGTTGAATAATACCACTTCTTTCTTATCTTAAGGTAGTGATTTTTTTAGGAATTATAAGAAATTAGTCCATCTGTGTGTGTCTTAGAAACTGAACCCGACTCGTAGTGAGACTTGATGCTCTTCTTCATTAATCGAATAGTAGGGCTGCACGATTATTGCACCTAGTACTTCGAAGAATATACCGACAGTCTGACTGGTATGCCATTCTGGAGCAATAATTTCCTTTAAGCTGACTCTACCATAATCATAGCCTAGTATGATACCGATATCCATGGGCAGCCAAGCGTTATCCCAATCTATGAGTTTTGTTCTTAGGTCGAGGTTATGGTAACTTGCATTGTCTCCTCTGAATCGTTCGTTCCTGTATCCTCGTAGACCTGAGTTATTTCCAATAGCAGGATAGTGGTAAAATTCCCTATCCCCGTAAGCGTGCTTATATCCGATCTGAGTCGCAAATACAGTTCGAGGTCTATTGATGAGCTTAAAATAGAAACTGGCATTAATTGATAATTGAGTAATAGAGCTAGCTGTTGACCTCTGTAAGTATGTCGCCTTAGCAGAAAGCGACAGACCGTTACTCGGAAACACAGAATTATCTATATAGCTAAAATCAAGTGTGGCTGATGCACCATAGTAACTTCTAGCAGCTAATGTTTCCTCATCGAAAAACGCTTGTTCTGACTCTGTCACTCTTCCTTCAGAGATAGAGATATTTCTGTACTGAAATATGGGGCCGAAGTCTACAGCAGCATTCTTACCTAGCTTGTATCTAAGTAGGGGCTCCACATCTATGAACTGCATACGTACCCAATGATACTCTGTAGCAAGACTGGAATTGTATGTCGTTGTATTTCCTAATCCGAAATAGTTCTCGTAGTATGGTGATCTGATCTGAACTGCTGGCACAAAATCGAGTTTAGATATACGGTCTGGGAAATGGCCTTCGTAACTGGCTTGAACCGCATTCTGACTACCAGGGGCAACACTCAGGGATACTTGTTGTTTAGATAGATATGGCTTTCTGCGCCAAGCTTGGTTAGTCCATGAGAAAGAACCACCTAGCCACCAACCATCATCTAGCGTATTGCCAAAAGTGAAGAAAGGAAAATTGTTATTGTAGATAAAGCCACGCCGATCATATTCGTTTACATTGAGTGCAGTGCTTTTTTTATCGATGATTTGGCCAGTGAGTTGCATACCTTGAGGTTCATCATAGCCATAGATATGTTTGCACTCAGATTGATTATTGGCCTTATCATCACCTTCACCGCCGATGAACCTTATCTTAATCTTAGAATTTGATGCTCCAGTTATAAGGAAAGTGTCATCTCCTCTAAGACCATAGATTCTCAGCTCTTTGGTCTCAGTCGGACTAAAAGTCCTTTGATATTTTGTAAGTGTCCCGTGCTTAGCACTTTCTATCGTATGCCTGACTTCCACTTCACCATTTTGTGAAATCGATATATAGAACTGGTCTTCGTTTTCTGTTCCTGTTATCTCAACCTCTTGACTAAGGTAGTCATAGAGTCGCCTACCTATTTTGAGTAGATTGTGTTTTCTTTCCTTGAGAATAGCTATTAGTTCTTCGTCATCATCTAAACTTAGGACCTCTTTAGGAAATTTTGTCATTGCAGACTCAATAATTGTATCTGAGATATCTTTTTGCATCTGGGTGATTATACGTTCCCAATCAGTCCATTCTAGTTCGTGTAAGAAGTATCTATCGAAGTGCTTCGCATTGAACGATTGGTGCTTGACATCCTTACAATCACCCTTTATTGTTTTGAAATTCTTTTGAATAAAAGTCGCTATGTACCAAGGAATGAGGCCTTTGAATCTATAGAAAGCTTGGTCCCTATCTCGAGGGATAGGCCGATAGACATTTTTTTCACCTTCTTTGAATTTGGCCCAGCGCCACTGATCATCATGCCTATCCCAATCATGAATAAATAGATCGAATATTCTAGATTTGAGGACCCATTGCTGATCGATGAAGTGGTTCTTCTTTGCGGTGAGGACATCTAGCAATTCTGTATATCCAATAATCTCAGAGCAATGACCAAACTGTTCTGCATCTTCCCAATTCCCATCGGGTCTCTCTTCTAGTAAGTAGAGTTCCTCTGAGAATTGGCTGTTGTAGTTGCCTAGTCCTTGCTGATGTTTTAGATAGACTAGTTTAGGGTCTGTGTAATATATGTTAGCTGCTTTAGAAAGAGCAGGGATGACGAGTGCATTGTAGGGATGACTAGCGCTATTCTGATCAGCTAAGACATCGAGAATTTTTAGATTTCCAAAACTAGAAGGAACGAGCTTGGTGTAATCTTTTTTAATAGATCTTAGGATATATTGCTTGCCATCATCTTTTTGCATTCTTAGAGAGTTGGAGGCCATACCCCCACCTTTCTTAATTGGTGTAAGACCACCAAATTTAGTCTCTAGGTCGATGACTTCGGCTGTCACTGGTGTAGCCCACATATCCCTGTATTGTGATCCTAAGAACATTTTTTTAATAGGTCCTGCTGCAAATTTTTCGTTCGCGGCAATCGACCTAGTCTTTTCAGTAACAGGTGGATATACTTTTTCTTCAGCTATAGTACCTGGTCTCGCAGCTCTGAGTTGTGCGCGGAATTCGAGTATTGCTTCTTCTCCTTCTCTTTCTCCTGTAATTGTATAATACTCTATCCAGGCTTCGAAGTTTTCATAGAAATCAATTTTAGCAAAGCCCCTCGCTTCTCTAGCATAGTCCGCTTTGCCACCGCTGGCGACATAATCAGTGCGACTACCGCCGCCACTGACAATATACTTTATACGATCAGTGTCGAAATATTGTAGACCATGCTCATGTCCTGCTGCGAAGACAACGTTGACCCTTAACTTCTTGGCGATTTGATCTATGCCGTCGACTAACTCTTGATTGTATGCGTTGGTTACATCTTGGGTAGAGCCAGTGAGTTGTCTGTATAAGGGATATAGCGAACCGATTATAGGTAAGGGTATCCATAGTCGCTCATTTAGTTCAGTTAGAGGGAATAGATGATGCTTGAAACTATATTTGCCGCCATGCTTGCCTTCACTTCTGATAGGGTGGTGCATCATTACAATAATCTGATCATTTTTATATTCAGTAAATATTTCTTGTATGGACTTGAGGAAGTCGTTCCTAGATTTGATGTCGCAGCCTTTATTAATATTTTTTTCGTGAGTCCAGTCTTGCAGCCACCATTGTGTATCTATAAAAACATAGATCAGATCTTTATTCACCTTAACGACCTTAGGGTCACCGCAAGCATTCTTAGGAAAGAAGTGGATCGGTAAGTTATTGTCATCTGCATATTTTTCGACATAATCTTCTTGTCTTTTGATGGCTTTGCGTCCATCAGGCTTATGTTTGTTCCAGTCGTGATTGCCTGGGATGAAGTATGTTTTGCCATTGGTGCTTTTAGCGAGATGTAGTTGTGCGTCTAAGATATCTTCACTGGCACTTCTGTTTGGCGCTTTCATATCGGGTAGCCCATAGGGGTAGACATTATCCCCAAGAAATACCAGAGAAGTTTCATTGTGCGTTTCTAGCAGATGCTTATTGACAGCAGATAGTACTAGGTTAGTTTTGCGTAAGGTGTCATCCAATTCGCCAGTATCTCCAACAAGAAATAGTGTATGCGTTATGTCTTTTCCTGATGTGGATTTATTGTCTTGCCAGTTAATGAATTTGTCGCTATAGGAAGCTTGTCGGACGGTGCCACAGCTAAGTAGAAATAGGATTAGGCTAAGGGCTAGCAGTGGCTTCATTGCTTAGAATCGTTTCTGTAGGGAAAGTGAATTCAGAGAAAGATGTAAATTCATATTCTTACGCCGATGTAATCTAGGTATCAGCATACCGATAGCTGCACCGAATACATAACCTGTGATGACATCGGTAGCGAAGTGCTTGCCTGCCTTATATCTACCATAGCTGACGACCAGAGGCAATATAGCAGCCGTGCTCCAGACTATATATTTTTTCTTACCCCAATGAGGGTGCATGTCCGTAAGTGCCTGTGCCGAAAGAAAGCAGAGAGAGGCTGTCGTAGCGGCGTGTCCCGAGAAAAATGAACGATTGGAGCCTCTGCTTAATTTGGTTTCTACAGAGACTGCATCATTATAATTAAAGGGTCGATATCGATTAGTACTTGCTTTAATAATATTAGTAATGCCATTTGTGATAAGAAAGGTCTCTGTGGCCATCACTAGAATATCTAGCTCTTCTTCACGACACCTATTAGTCGCATACATGGCAAAAGGTAGAGTGGCAGAAGTAAACAATATAATATCTGTGATACGCAAAGCAGTTTGGGAGTAATTATCAGTTGCTGGGCGATCTACAGACCACAAGTCATTCTTGTCGAGCAGTCCTATTTCTGCTAGACTTGGTTGTTGCTGATTATGGAGTAGACGATCTCCCATAAAAGTTACGACTGCGCCAGTACCAATGAGGATAGCATCTTTCTTTAAGTCTAGCTTGTAGATATCATGGTCATCTTTCTGACTATGTGCTGGCATCATCATTACCAGCGAAATAATGAAACTTAGTAGAGAAGAAAATTTAGAGTATATCATATCTGACTATTTTTCCACTTGATCCTTGTCCCTCGGTAGCAAGGTAGAGGTTGTTATCTTTGTCAAACGTGATACCTTCCGGCTGTGGTATGAGTTTGGAATCTAAAAATACAAGTTGGACAGGTGTTCTATTAATATTACAAACTAAGAGGGTACTCCCTTTTGCAGAAAGCAAATAGTAAGTCTTGTTTATAGGATGTAGCGCAATTGCAGATGGTGAAAAATTACTAGCTCGTTGTCTAAGTTTTTTGTTTTGTTTGTTATCATTATTCTTAGGAACGAGGGTCAATAGGATCGAATCTCTAAGGTCGATATACGGTTCTGTAGTAAGCTTGTTATGACCTAGGTCAAAGCGATATATCGCTTTGCTATTTTTATTGTTATTTAGTGGTTGCCCTTTGCAAGCAATTAAGAGTTCCTTTTTGGATGGATTATATGCTAGGCCTTCAGTGTCGTTTCTAGAATGTAAGCCTGTCTTTATTTCTTTAGTTAATGTCGTTTTTCTATTGTAGAAAAAGAGATTTCCGTTGCTTTTTAGAACGACGACCTGATTATCTAT
>CALEAC010000031.1 GCA_937944095.1 uncultured Saprospiraceae bacterium | reverse complement strand
AGTTGTATATCACACTTTCCATTTTCAAGTCTCGATATGTAACTTTTCTTCGTCCCAACTTTATTTGCAAGTTGTTCTTGGGTCAAGTTTGCTTCTTTTCGTGCTTCCTTTAGCATTTCTGATATCACAAAATATTGAGCCTTTTCTTCAAATTCATCTCTGCTTTTTGTTCCGATTTTACCGAATTGTATATCGAATAATTCATCAACATTTTTAGCGTTAAGAATTTTACGTTTTTTACTTTTTACTTTTGAAGTACTCATCTTTTAGTTTTAGTGCTTTTTTAAGTTCTCGTTTGTCAGTTTTCTGTGTCTTCTTTTGAAATGCGTTGAATAATACAATTAGTTTGCCTTTATCGAAACAACAAAATATTCTGTATGCGTTTGATTTGACATCTATTCTAATTTCATATAATCCATCAGTATCTGTTAGGTGTTTCAAAAACTTTTCAGGTACTTTTTCAACAGTTCTTATAACTTTAAATACGTAAGCAATTTTTTCCTGAATGGAATTTGGTTGTTCCGCAAAGAACTTTGTAAAGTACTGCTTGTAGAATATTATGTCTCGTTTATTCTTCACAATGCAAAGTTAACTATAAAGTTAACAACCTGCAAGTGCTGCATGGGCCAGCATCAATCTAGGTCATTTGGCAAGAGGGCATTATTTATTGCGGATAGGCACAACAGTTAGAAAGTTGATTCTTATTTGAGATAATTAGTAGTCTATATTCTGAACAGAAAGCGCTAGCTGTAAAATACAGTCGCTGCTATGACTTCTTAGCTAGAATGTTTTTAGACTCATTTGATGCTCTAAATCTATTATTCGCGACTTGTAGATAATCTTTGTTCTATAGCTTCCTTGATAAATTGATTCAATGTTTTCCCTTCTAATAAGGCTTGTTCAAAGGCCTTTGAGTGTAATTCAGGATTTACACGTACATTAAAACTCCCTTTGAAGGACTTAAAAACGGCCTTCCCACTCTCATTGCATAATGCTTCATAGTCATTGGCTGCTTCTTTTAATGCTGCCTTAAGCTTTAAAACTGTCGAACCTTCAAACGTCACAAGATCATTAATGCCCTCAATCTTCCCATAGAAAGTCTCATCCTCTGAAGAGTAGTGTACTGAACCTATAAATTCCTTATATCTTATCCTGTCTGTCATATTAGTTTTTGTCTTCTAAGTTCTGAAATCACAAACTTTACAACATATTTTTTCAGTTCGCTTCCAGGGTGAGGTTTATGAAGGCGAATAATATGTTTTGTTTTCTTGTTAACATATGCTTTTCTTGATCCAGAAGTCTTTCCAGTTGCCTTTTCTAAGTATCCTAGTTTCCCTAATAAATATTCTAGCTCCTGAAAAGTAAAGGTCCCGTTTCGACTTAATAGCTTTAAGACTAGTTTGTCATATTTGCTCACATTCAAATTTATTAAAAGAAAAATAAACTTGCAACTAAATAATAGTTGCATGCTGTCTTGTTCAGTCTAAATCTTTTGTCTAATTTCCTATAACCCACTAATCCACGCCCTCAGATCACGGAAATTTTCCTGACTAATTGTATGCGAACTATTATAACTCTGGAAATTGACATCAAAGCCTTTGCGCTTTAGGTCAGCAGCAGCAAGTTCCATTTTATCATACTTAAGAACCGGGTCCTGCCGTCCATGTGAAATGAAGAGCTTAAGTTCTTGTCCCTTCGCTGGTGTATGTTCTGCAAACTCTGGATATAACTCTCCACTGAGGCAGAGTACACCTGCGACTTTGTCCTGCGCGCTCAGCGCCGTGCCGAGCGTCAGTATCGCACCTTGACTAAAGCCGCCGATATAGATGCGATCAGCATCTACAGGATAAGTGGCTATGACTTGGTCTATGAACTGGACTAACTGTTTACTAACCTCTTTTAGGTTAGCAGAATCATATCGGAAGCTATCTATCGAGGTTCTTTCTAGCGCATACCAACTATACTTATTCTCTGCTAACGTTATAGGTGCACGTGGCGCTATAACCATCAGTCGCTCATCAAGATGTTCTGCAAAAGAAAAGAGGTCTTTCTCGTTACTGCCTAAGCCATGTAACAAGATTAACACCGGTGATTTCTCTGAAGACACTTTCGGGAATTTTTTTTCATGATGAAAAATAAACGCCGTCGGTGTCTTAGACTGTTTAGGTTGCGACTTAGTTCTTGTTTTTTGTTTACATGCACTAAGCGAAACAACAAGTAATAGTAAGAGCAGCCCTCTTGATTTATAGACCATATGCTTTATATTATACAGATTCCGATGATGAGCGAAATAACAACCTGAGGTTCCAATACATCAGTAGTACCGCGACGCCTAACCAGATGTACATCCATGCTTGAGCGGGTAGGATGACCATGACTTCCTCATAAGCTTTGAGGTCTGATCGTGGTCCGACATTGAAATCCTGTATGATATAAACGACACTGGCCAAGCCCAAAAACATCAGTACATCTGCACCGAAATTTGTCTTGGACATAATCAGCCCTAGCACCAAACAAAAACCCAGTAAGACAGCAGAAGTAAAAAACGAATTAAACCAATAAATGGCCGTAACCAGCATGCTTATTATCAGTATGATCATCATCGGTTTGACTAGCTTTCTGATTCTAGCTCCTATGAAGAAGAGCAGGTTACCAAATAGCGCACTCCCTAGATAGCCACCCATAATTGTAATAGGTCTATTACCATTCGCTGTTCTTGTCCAGCCACTACCATCCTGATTAATCTGTACTTCTTCTACCCAGCCGCCAGTAAGAACGGCACCTAGTGCATGACCAAATTCATGCAGAAAGGTGACAAACAGCCTGATTGGATACAGAATTCTCCGCCCTATATCCCCAGCAAAATAGGTCAGACCAAAGTAGATTGCTAACATCAGTAGTATTCTTAGAAGAATGCTATTTTTCATCTTATCTCATCTGTTTAGTGGCTAATAGCTTAATGATGCCTGACAATTTACAGGCATTCGTTAGTATTTGCTACATTAGTTACCTAAAATTATTCAAGATGGGACTATTTGAAGTATTCGGTCAGATTCTAAAGCAGGTTGCTAACAAGAACGAAGCTGACCCCACGGTAGAAACTGCTGAGCCAGTCGTTTTCGAAGATCTAAAAAAGAAGATAGAAGAAGTCGAAACCAATGAGACCACTGGCAGACGACGTGGAGATATCTATAAAGACTACTCAGAGAAGGTCAGGGAAGCCCAGCGAGAAAATGAGGCCAGCACAGAAGTCAAGACAGCGGATAATTCCGTCTATGACAATCTCATGAAAGAACTCGAAAGGCTACAACAAAACGAAATGGAAGATTCCCCAAGTGGCCCAGTCCATCATAGTAATCCAGAATTTGATTCTCCTGTCTTCGGTCATTCCCAGGGTGCCAGTAGCATGCCTCCTCTAGGCCAGACTGAGAATACCAGCCCTAACGTCTATACCAATAGCAATGGTGGCTCTCTGCAGCTAAGAACTCAACCTGAAATGGGCGCACCCAAAATGGACTTCCGTGTGCCTGATCGTTCTCTGATAAATGTTCTACAACTATCAGAAAATTCGATTATTCTAGATGGCCAGCGAAGCCGATTTGCACTGATCGAATACCAAGGACAAAGAGGTTGGATACTCGAAAGTTACTTGCAAGGTTAAGCATTATTTCGGCTCTAACTGAAACCCACTTTTTGTTGGTTACCACACATCCTATCAAGTCAACTGATTGCAAAAACAATTCGCTCAGAACATCCTCATCCTGATTGCCATCAATGTGGTGATTAAGCCA
>CALEAC010000030.1 GCA_937944095.1 uncultured Saprospiraceae bacterium | reverse complement strand
CAGCCCTTGATAGAGATTATATTTGTTTCCTGTAAATTCTTCATTAGCATTGGCAGGTGACCACTCTGCGTCGACTAGAAAATTTGCATCTCCTGGTGAGATAGTATACTGTATATCCTCATAAGTCTGGCATGGCGAAAGACCCATGAGACTTATAGCAGTCGCATACACGAACGGCTTAATGGTGGAGCCTACTTGGCGGCGTGAATTGACGTGGTCATACTTAAAGTAATTAAATCCAGATCCACCAACCCATGCTTTGATATGTCCAGTCTTAGGGTGTACTGCTAACAAAGAGGTCTGTAGATGTTGGTTATGATAACGTACAGAATCTCTTGGACTCATCACGACCTCCTTATAACCTAAGTCATTGTAGGCAAAAATCTGCATTGGAATTTCTGTGGAGAAAACGGTCTTGTACTTATCTTGTAAAGCAACAAAACGACTCTTTAGCTCAGTGAATAGCGTGGTATCATCGAGTAGCTTACTATAATCTTTCTTATGACTAGCAGGCAGTCGACCTGTCTGAACTGCGCCAGCTAAGGAATACCTTTTCTTATCTATCTCAACAAGTGTCTTTATTACATTTTCGTTTAGGGCTAGGTCATTATATTCTTTTCTGATTTTGGACTTAATCTGCCCGAGGAAGTTATTGTGCAGACCTAGATACCTTTCTGACTCTTTCATCTTTCGCTCTAGCGTCTTTTTCCTAATTATGCGCTGTATGCTATCTGCCTCATAAGTCCAAGGATCCTTGTTTTTCCACACCGCCCAATAACGATCCTGCAACCAGGTCATATGCTCCTCTACTGCAGCTTCAGCATGTTTCTGATAAGCTAAGTCTATCGTCGTGTGTATCTTAAGACCATCTGTGTAGATATTGTAAGAGCTGCCATCTTCTTTGGTAATGCCCTGCTCTTCAAAAACGTTTTTCAGCCACTTAGTTAACTCTGACCTGAAATAAGGTGCAGGACCTGTATCGTGTGCATCTCGACGGAAACTGGTCATGTCTACTATCCCAGCATCTAGCGTATCTAGCCCTAAACCAGAGACATCAAAATACCGCTCCAGTTGATCTAAGACGATATCACGTCTTTGTGTCGCATTTTCTGGAAACCTAAGCGGATTATAGAGGCTAGGATTCTTAAGCATACCTACAAGTAGGGCTGCTTCTTCGACTTTAAGTTTATTCTGATTCTTTCCGAAATAAGTCTGAGCAGCAGCTTGGATACCATGGGCCCCATTAATAAACTCGAACTTATTGAGATACATGGTCATAATCTCTTCCTTAGTAAAGCCCTTTTCCAACTTGACAGCAGTAATCCACTCTGTCACCTTAGTCCGTAATAATAGTATTGCTCTTTCGGCAGAGGTTTTATTCCTAAGACTCGGTCTTCTGAAGAGTAGTTTAGCTAGTTGCTGCGAGATTGTAGAACCGCCACCAGAGCTTTCTTTTTGGAATAGGACAGTCTTGACCGCAACACGGAATAAGGCCCTGAGATCGATGCCAGAATGGTCATAGAATCTAATATCTTCGGTAGCCAGTAATGAATTGATTAGAAAGGGTGATAACTCCTCGAAGGAAATGTTCTCACGATTCTCTATGTAATACTTACCAAATGGCTCCCCTTTGATGTCATATATAATGCTAGCCTCGTCGTAGATGGGGTTCTCTAGGTCTTCAAAGGTCGGTAAGTCTTTGTCTAAAGTGGAGATGATAAAACTGAAAGACAAACTTAAGCCCACTATGAGCAATATCCATAGTGGATATGCAAGCCAAGGTAAGATTCTGTATTTCCTATTCTGTTCCATCTTTCAATGACCCTAAAGGTAGACAAGAAACGGATTTTATAAAGTCTGAGGTCTAATTTCCCTGCTAATTCTGATTCCTTTCGCCGAATTCATCCTCCCAGAAATCATTGATTTCTTTGATTTTTCGTGCTCGGTCCTCTTGTGGAGCAGGTTTTTTCTTCTCGGGTCGAGTGAACTGAGAACAGTCAGTAACTAAGCGGTCTCCTTCAGGAATCTTGAAATAGGCGTCCTTATTGAGCTTTATACTCGGATCGGCTTCTAACCGCTGCATGAACTTAAAAAAGAATGGCCTCGCCATCGCGCCTCCGGAGCCCTGTCGTATACTTAGGAATCTAATCCAATTATATTCTCCACCTACCCAGGTGCCGACGACCAACTCTGGCGAAACGCCCATAAACCAGCCATCTACATAGTCATTAGTCGTTCCAGTCTTACCTCCCCACTGATCGGTACCTAATTGCCAAGTATGGTCGCTAGAGGCATATTGTACAAGATGAAGGATTGCTTCGTTATATTTTTCTGATAAGACTCTCTGCTGCTTAGGAACTGAGGTATATATTACCTGACCCTCATTATTCTCTATACGCGTAATAAACTTAGGCGAATTATACATGCCATAATTAGCAAAGGTAGAGTAGGCTGCCGTCATCTCTAGTACGTTAACCTGAGCAGAACCTAGGATTATTGATGGTGCCTTGGGTATTTTCTTTTTAGGAATGCCGAGTCTATCCACCAAGTCTCTGATGGGCTCTACGCTACCCATTTCCTTGAGCAGGCCTAATGAAATCGAGTTCTTAGACTTTTTCAAACCATCCTTGAGGGTCCAAAGGGCACCTGTGAATTTGCCATCAGAATTATCTGGTGACCAAGATTCGAGTAGCTTGAAGTTAGGATCGCCCGCTGGTATCTCATACCTAATATCCTTTATCTGATAACAAGGAGAAATACCTCCTTGTGAAATAGCGGTAGCATATACAAAGGGCTTAAAGGTAGAACCTACCTGACGGTTAGACCTGACATGATCATACTTGAAAAACTTATTGCCGATACCGCCGATCCAAGTTTTTATATTGCCAGTCATCGGGTCCATGGATACACTCCCTATCTGCATCAATTGGTGATGATACCTTATGGAGTCCATCGGAGACATGACGACAGACTTCTCTCCGGCTTCATTGTAATCAAAGACTTTCATCTCACGTTTCTGATTGAAGATTTTTCTTGCTTTTCCATCGAGACTTTGTCGCTTATCTTTCAGGGCCTTCCAAAGTGGGTCAGCAAGTATCTTCTTATAGGTACTTGCTTGCTTCTTACTTATATAATCTTCTCTTATAAGCTTACTGAGGTACTTACTGTCTTTTTCTGCCTTCAGCATCCGTGAGATATCTGCATCCCACATCCTCGCCTCAGGAAATTTTTCCTTGACCTCCATTATCACTGTTGATAGAACCTTATTCTTCATATTGCTATATCGATCACTCTCCCTCACCGCTTTATTCAAGAATTCCTTACGTTGTTCTTTTTCTTTGGCACTGGCCTTATAGGTCCATGGGTCCTTATCGCTCCATAAGTTAAAATAGCTGGCTTGCAGGGTTTTCATATGCTCAAGCATAGCCGCTTCTGCATGTTGTTGGTATTTCAGATCTATTGTCGTGTAGATTCTAAGACCATCTTCATCCAAGTTGTAAGCTGTGCCATCTGGTTTTCTGAAACTCTCATCTTCCAGTATCTTCTTGAGGTCCTGTTTCAGTGTCTGTAAGAAATAAGGTGCTGGACCTTCATAATGATTCGTCCTTTTGAAATCGGACATGTCTATAGGCTTTGCCTTAACTGATTCTAGGTCAGCTGTTGCAAGGAAACCACTTCTCACCATCTGATTAAGAACCACATTTCTTCTAACCGCGGCGTTTTCAGGGTTTTTCTTGGGATTATAGAGGTAAGGGTTCTTGAGCATACCTACTAGCATCGCACATTCGTCTATCGCAAGGTCTTGCTGGTCTTTTCCGAAGTACGTCTTAGCGGCAGCACTGACACCATGCGAACTATAGATGAAATCGAACTTATTGAGATACATAGCCAATATCTCTTCCTTGGTATAACGCTTTTCAAACTGGATCGCTATCGCCCACTCTTTTAGCTTCTGCCATACTCTTTTTATAAAAGATCGTGATCTTTTGGTAAAGAACTGCTTAGCTAACTGCTGAGATATCGTACTCGCACCTCCTCTCCTTCCCATAAATAGTACGGCTCTTACGGTTCCTTTGGCATCGATGCCGCTATGCTTATAGAAGCGCTCGTCCTCTGTGGCTATCAGTGCCTTGATTAAGAGTGGGTTGATATCTTCATATAAGACCCCTTCCCGATTTTTAGAAAAATACTTTCCGAGCTCCTCTCCCCCATCTGCATAGACAATCGTGGCGTACTCATAATCTGGGTTTTCTAGTTCCTCAGTATCGGGCATCCGCGTGTAGGATACCAAAGTCATGATTGCTAGACCTAAGAGCAGCCCCACGACCAATAAGATCCAACACCACTTCAGAATACCTGAAAGCAGGGTATCTTTTTGCTTAGGGTTATCCTTTTCTTGTTTAGGTTTGCGCTTAGCCATCAGTATTGTAACGGATTATACATTCCACAAAAGTATAATAACTATGATTGTATCTCAGACAATGTTGATCCTGAAGAAAAAATTCAATATTTAACTGTTATTATTCCAAGAGGATATTGTTTCCAAACACTGAACACCTGACGAAAAGCAAGTAAAAGATGATGGATATGGCCCTTCGTAGCTACTTCAAGCTACGACAAAGAAAGATCATCAAGGTGGCTTCTGCTCCTCACCTCTATCAAGAAAGACTAAGGTCAAGCATCATTGCAAAGAATAAGGATACAGAATATGGTCGAAGTCAGCGTTTCGATGAATTGCTGAATCTTGCTCAATTCAAAAAGAACCTACCCCTCAGCACGTATGAGACCTTATTTCCTCACATCCAACGAATGATGAATGGGGAACAAAACTTACTGGTAGCTCAACCAGTCAAATGGTTTGCTAAATCTGCCGGCACGACGTCTGGTAAATCAAAATATATACCCGTTACTCAAGATTACCTGATTAATGGACATCTGAAATGCACCTGGACAGCTGCCTCAGTAATCTATAATGAAGACCAAGGAGCTAAGCTATTCGAGGATAAGAATCTGATCATGGGTGGCAGTATAACTGAGTTAGGTCAGAACATCAGGGCTGGTGACATCTCAGCTATTTTACTCTATAACTTTCCTAAAATAGGTCGCAGATTCTATACCCCTGACTTCGACACGGCCCTCATAGCTGACTGGGATGAGAAAATCGTCAAAATTGCTAAAATCTGCAGCCAAGAAAAAGTCAGTCTATTAGCCGGTGTCCCATCATGGATCTCAGTCTTGTTACATGCTATCTTAGACCATACGGGTAAGAAAAACATATCCGAGGTGTGGCCGAACCTAAGAAGTTTTCTTCATGGTGGTATAGGGATAGAACCTTATCGAGCGGAACTAAGAAAGCTGATGCCGTCTGATAAGATTATCTTTCGAGAAGTATACAATGCCTCCGAAGGTTATTTTGCTATTCAGAATAACAAAAATGAGGACAGTATGCTATTACTGTGTAATCATCAGATATACTATGAATTCATCCCCTTTGATCAAATAGATCACTCACAGCCTGACATACTTGATCTATCTCAAGTTACGACAAAGGTGCCCTATGCGCTAGTGATTACAAATTCTGCAGGCCTGTACAGATACTTAATAGGTGATGTAATAGAATTCACTTCTCTGATTCCACCTAAAATAAAGTTCTTAGGTCGATTACAGCAACATATCAATACCTTCGGTGAGGAACTAATGATCGCCAATGTAGAACTAGCACTGGCTACCGTGTGTGGGCGCTCAGGGATTGAGATAAACAACTTTACAGTAGCACCCAAGTACATGGAAGGCGGGCAAGCTGGTGCGCATGAATGGGCTATAGAATTTATCCAGCCCCCTACAAACATTGATGAATTCAGCAAAGCTCTAGATACTGAACTCCAACTACTCAATTCAGATTATGAAGCTAAGCGTTACAGCGATAGGGTCATAGGTGCCCCGATTATCCATGTATTACACAGCGGCACCATAGAGAGATGGTTGCGCCTTAATAATAGTTATGGAGGACAAAATAAACTGCCAAGACTATCGACCGATAGAAAACTACTAGAAGCCATTTTAGACATGAACTATGCCCCAATTGGCCCTAGTTCTACGCCCTCAGAGTAAGCCGCTCTAATCTGATTATTACTGAAAGCTGCCTTAATAAGACCATAGATCTCATACGTTGCATCCCAGTAATAATCAGGATGAATATAGGGTCTAATCGCCAATATGATACTATGCGTATCATAGGTCTCTATTCCAATCATCGGTTCTTTTGTCCATTCTATATATTGACTCTCTTTGAGCGCAGAATAGATGACTTCGCGGACGCGCGGAAAACTCTCTTCGTAGGGCATATAGACATTGAGCTCCAATCTGATATGTCCTAGAATGCTATAATTAGTAATGATATTATCAGTGACTTGGCCATTAGGTATGACGAGGGTCTTATCGTTAGGCGTCTGTAAGGAGGTGTAGAATATCTGAATATCTTTGACCTTTCCGAAGCTTTCATCCAGAGAAACCCAATCGCCCACCTTGTAAGGTTTCAGAAAAAGGATGGTAAGTCCCGATGCAAAATTGCCCATGAATCCTTGTAATGCCATTCCAATTGCAAAAACCGCCGCTCCGAACAAACCGATAAGTGCCGTCATCTTGACACCGACTATGCTGGCAGCAAGGCCTAATACAATCAGCTTGAGCACTGTTGAGATCATAGAATTCAGTACTCCTGAGATCTCTACTCCTAGATTTGCTTTATCTAGACCTGTTTTAATTAGGGTGCTCAGCTTGGTCGCTATTTTAAAGCCGACGACCATGACGACTAAGGCTATGAGAAACTTAGGTGTGAAGACAACCAACCAGTCTATCAACTGGCTGCCATATTTCTCTATATTTGATAGATCCATAGGTTAAAATTTTTTAGGGCTTAGCCATAAAGATAATATACATATGAGAGTTAATTTACTTTCGTTATTGGAAATCCAGGATGTCAGATAAACAGAACAAGGTCATTATTTCTAGAATCTCAGAGGACTTGGACATAGACGCTTCCGATAGTCTTAGCGACGAGGAGATGATTCGATTAATCTCAGCTAGAGTTGAAAAAATGTTAGCAGGTGACCCAGACCTACTCATGAGTTATCTCTACAGATTAGACATAGAACAAGATAAGATAGAACATGCAATAGCTTTAAGTCCACTGCCCTTACCTCTTTCCTTTGCCCAACTCATCTGGGAAAGACAGAAACAGAGAATAATTACCAAAGCCAAATACAAACAAAATCCTATCGAAGGTTGGGAGTTCTAATGCATCTAATCAGCTGATATTGTCCAAGATCTATAAAACACAAGGCATCATACTGAGGAATCTCTCCTACTCTGAGACCAGTATTATCCTCGATATCTATTCTAGAGAAATCGGTCTAGCCTCATACATCGTTAGTGGCGTCAGAAAATCCAAATCCAAGATTGCCAATGTCTTCCATCCGATGAACATCATAGAACTTGTTGCCTATCGGAATGATAGCAAGTTGTCGAGAATCAAAGAAGCGGGCCTCCATATCAGATACCAAAGCCTTAATGTCGATGTCATAAAGTCTACTCTAGGTGTTTTCTATATCGATCTAATCAGGTCTAGTATCAAAGAGAAGGAAAAGAACGAATCCTTATATGATCACATCTCTGAAACATTACAAGATCTAGACCGATCAGAGCTGGACTTAGCCCAAAAGCCATTAGTCTATTCTATTGCGTTAGCTAGCTATTTGGGTTTTGAGTTATCGGACAATTACACTGAAGTGAATCGCTACTTCGATTTGACCTCAGGGCAGTTCATAGATAATGACTTAAGACACAAGCATATTATCAATGAGGATATCAGCTTAGCAATACATCAATTACTCCGAGGTCAGGTCGTTACGAGCAAAGAAAGGCGGACTGAGGTACTGGATGCATTAATGGCTTACTATCGTTTTCATATAGAAGGATTCAAGACGCTGAAGTCCTTAAAAGTGCTTAGGACGCTTTTATCATAGTATAGAAGCACATATTATAAGTTTTATTCATCTTTGTAACCTTTATTTTTTATCAAATGGAGGCACAAGAGACTATAGCACCAAGAATGGAATTCGACTCGGCCGGAATATCCAAGAAGAAACAAATACAACTCTATCAGCAGATGATAGAGCCACGACTCATCGAGGAGAAAATGCTTTCTCTACTGAGACAAGGTAAGATTTCTAAGTGGTTTTCGGGTATTGGGCAAGAGGCTATTTCGGTCGGATGCACTGCAGCGCTAAAGGCTGACGAATGGATTTTCCCTATGCACCGAAACCTAGGTGTATTTACAACAAGAGAGATTCCTCTAAGAAGATTATTCGCACAGTGGCAGGGCAAGCCAGGAGGCTTCACCAAGGGGAGAGACAGATCCTTCCATTTCGGGACCAAAGAGTATAATATCTGGGGTATGATCTCCCATCTAGGACCTCAATTATCACTAGCAGCAGGTATAGGTCTAGGTTACAAACTGGACAAAGAATCTAAGGTATGCTTGGCTTTTACAGGAGAAGGCGGTACGAGTGAAGGTGAATTCCATGAAGCGCTCAATGTCGCTTCTGTATGGCAACTCCCAGTAATCTTTGTCATAGAAAACAATGGCTATGGTCTATCTACACCGACCAGCGAACAATATAACTGCGCGCATCTTTCTGATAGAGGCATCGGTTATGGGATGGAGACACATCGTATAGATGGCAATGATGTCATCAAAGTCTATAACACAATCAATAAGGTAGCAAAACAGATCAGGAAGAATCCACACCCAGTTCTTATAGAGTGTGAGACCTTCAGATTAAGAGGGCACGAAGAAGCCTCTGGTACCAAGTATGTACCTGAAAAACTAATGGCCGAATGGCAAAGGAAAGACCCGATAGATAATTACGAAATCTATCTTTTGGACTCAGGTCATATCGACCAGGACTTCATCACCAAGACTAGGAAATCAATCAAAGACAAGATTAAGGCAGAGCTTAAGATTGCTGACCGAGGTGAGACCATTTCTGTGGATATGAGAACTGAAGTCAATGATGTCTATAGCCCATCTGAAATGGTCACAGTTTCTCCTAAGGCAACGACTAGTGAAATGCGGTTCATAGATGCTGTCTCAGATGGCTTAGAGGTCGCTATGAACAAATGGGAGGACCTCGTCCTGATGGGTCAGGATATCGCTGATTATGGTGGTGTGTTCAAGATTACTGAAGGGTTCACGGATAAATTCGGGAAAGCAAGAGTTCGGAATACGCCACTCTGCGAGAGCGCTATTGTCGGTATTGGCTTAGGCTTAAGTATGAAAGGTCACAAGGCCATGGTCGAAATGCAATTCGGTGATTTTGCAACCTGTGGGTTTAACCAAATCATCAATAACCTTGCTAAAATACATTATCGATGGGGCCATGCAGCTGACGTCGTTATCCGTATGCCTTGTGGCGGTGGCATGGGCGCGGGTCCATTTCACTCACAGACCAATGAAGCATGGTTCGCGCATACACCCGGACTGAAGGTCGTCTATCCATCCAACCCTCAAGATGCCAAAGGCCTCCTCCTAGCCGCACTAGCTGACCCTAACCCGGTGATGTACTTCGAACACAAAGGCTTATACAGATCTCTATCTGATCAGGTCTCTGATGGCTATTATACTATAGAGATAGGCAAAGGTAAGCGTGTACACTCAGGTGACACCTGCTCTATAATCACTTATGGGATGGGGGTACATTGGGCTACAGCCCTACAAGAAGAAACAGGCGCCTCCATAGACATCATAGATCTACGGACAATAACACCTCTCGATCTGGATATAATAGAAGAAACTGTAAGAAAAACCAATCGGGTTATCATCCTGCATGAAGACAACTTATTTGGAGGCATCGGCGCAGAGATCTCTTCATTCATTTCAGAACATTTATTTGAGCAACTAGACGCTCCTATCATAAGAATTGGCAGTTTAGAGACACCAATTCCATTCAATAAAGATCTGGAGGCACAATACTTGCCAGTAGATAGATTGAAAAAAGCATTGAATAAATTAATCAACTACTAATATTACATATGGACTACAGTAACATAAAGGACAAAGTAGCTAACTATAAGATTATACTGTCAAACACCAGCAACTACAGAAAAGATTGGTCTGGAAATCTCAAGGGGATGATTATCGACAATCTTAATAAAGTTATAAAGAAAACTAAGCTTAGCGCCTATGTCGAATGTAAGGATGATATAGAAAACCTAGAAGTAATTAATCTTTCTCTAGGTACAGAAGTAAGCGGTATTGCTGAGAAACTCCCTGGGGATAAATCCAAACGTCCCTTTATCAAATCTAATGGTTCTCTCATCTTCCAACAGTTATTCAATGGGAAGGTGATGATGATGATCCTATATCCTTACATAGAGGGTTACGGTCAGCCTAAACCGCCTAAGACGCTCGAGATTCTTCGACCAGAAGAATTTAAGAAAGAATTCATACTAAAGTATGTAGAACAATTCTTACAAGAAGTCATCGAATGGGAAGATTTTGATGATGATGTACCAGATAAGATGGGTATGAATCCAATCGGCTTCGGTGCGATACAGCAATTAATAGACGGTACAGAAGGCTAGGTCCATTTTATAAGATTGCTAAGGCCGCTTCAGCTTCTTGATCTGTTAGAACAACAGCAGGTTCACAATGTCCGATACCAGTAAGTAGGGAGAACGATAGGTTACCTTTGATGTTCTTTTTGTCCTTGGACATGTACATAAGGAGTGTGCTATAGTCTGACTTGATTATAGACCTTACAGGATAGAGCCGCCGCACAAGCTCGGCAACTTCATCATAGATTTCCTCTGCTATGCGACCTGTTCTATGGCTCAGCCATGATTCAGCTAGCATACCATGAGCGACTGCTTCGCCATGCAACAATGGGTGATCGTCTTCCATATAGAATGATTCCAAGGCATGACCTACCGTATGTCCGAAGTTTAATATTTTTCTAATGCCCTGCTCATGAGGGTCCTCTTCGACAATCTGTTTTTTGACCATGATGGCTCTGCTAACCAACTCGGCTGTTAGCTCCATAGGTCGCTCTATAATATATCGCCATAGAGGCTCAGAGCCGACCAGAGCATGCTTGATCACTTCTGCATATCCTGAGCGGCGCTGTCTGTTATCCAAACTTTCGAGAAATCTGGTTTCTATCCATACCAATGCTGGATCCCCAAATAAGCCTATATGATTCTTTAACCTATGTAGGTCGACACCTGTCTTACCGCCTATAGAGGCATCTACTTGAGCCAGAAGTGTTGTCGGTACATTGATAAAAGAAATGCCTCGCATATAAGTGCTCGCTACAAATCCACCTAGGTCAGTGACGACACCGCCACCTAGATTAATCATCAGACTGTGCCGGTCACAACCTCGCTCTGACAATTGTGTCCATACCTCTAGGCATGTTTCTATGCTCTTATGTTGTTCACCTGATTTAATAGAAATAACGTGAAATTCGATGTCGAGAACCTCAGTCAACCTTGGCAGACAACTAACTACCGTATTCTCATCCACCAGAATAAATGTCTGACTCGGCTCTAAACCAGAAATAAAACGATTCAGTATTACTGGTAGCTCGTCTACCAGTATGTCGTAGGTGGGTAATTGTATCACTGACATTAGAGCAATTCTGCAACTTTCTGAAGACTAATTGCAGCTGGTTTATCAGAAAACATGGCTTTAGTTTTCTTCCAAGTCTTACCAAATAGGGTTGATGCGCGATAATTATTCAGGTCTTCCTCAGAAGTCCAGACACTATAGGTATAGAAAATGTTCTCTTCGGCCCCTTCCCCTTGTAGCAAGGTAAGAGATAGGCAGCCTGGGCAATTTCTAATTTTTGCTTTCACCTCCGTAAAAAGGTTTTTGAAGTTTTCTAGCTCTTCTTCTCTAAACTGCATTTTGACTAATCTTACTAGCATGTACTATTTCTAGGCTATGAATGGATCAGGAGAATTTGATCTGAATTGTTTCATCTTTCATGAGATCTAATTGGCTTGCGGCTTTACCCATGTTGATTGCAATTTCTAAAAATCCTGTAGCATTGAATAAGCATAGTACATCTCCTACAGGAACCTCACTATATGATTCACTAATCTCTGTAACTGGATTCTTAAATTTAAAGAAAATCTCTATTTGCCGACCCTTTCTAATCTGCTCAAAGAAATCTCTATTGACATTGAGCACCACATTCTCAAATTTATCGACATGTATGATTGTCGCTCTGATCTCATCATCATTCATGACTGGATGAACGTCTATACGCTTTTCGAAGGTATTCAATGGGACGCCAACTTCAGTGACGGAGAGACCTGAGGCGATAAGTCCGACACCATGCGCAATCAATTCGAACAAGTCTTGATGATATCCATCATAGATAATCTTATAGATATGAGTCTCATCTATCGAATCAAAAGCTAAGGAAAAAACCCCATTATTAGGACCTATATAGTAATTGCCTTTATGCTCCACACAGATGATTTCGAATTCCTTATCATAATAGTTATGGACTGCTACGATGTGGATAGTCCCCTTTGGAAATTTATTCCTAAAACCCTTTAGAAAATAGGCTGCTTGCCTAATATCATGGGTATCTACTTGATGTGTGACATCAATAAACTGGACAGCAACTTGCTGACGCAGTATTGCGCCTTTTAACAAAGCAACATATTGATCTTTGGTACCAAAATCCGAAATGATGGTAACAACTTGCATATTCTCGATTTCCAAGGGCAATTTAACATGAATTTCGCGCATTCATGCGTTTGTACTGACATAGAACCGTTAACAACCACCTAGTAAGCAAACTTGCAATTAGTTTTATGAAGTGTGTATACTAATAGAAGAAAATCTATTTTTGCTAGTCTAACATCTAAAACCCACCAGATAAATATTGAGTGAAATAATACTTAACATAGAAGGTCTCGACCATGTAGAGTTATATGGTCAGAATGACAGCAAACTAAGGCTCGTCAAGAATGCCTTCCCTAACCTGAAGATCACTTCTAGAGGTACTAATCTCAAAATAAGTGGCGACAAAAAAGACACACAGACCGCCAAATCCAAAATGGAGCAACTGGTTAGGATTCTTAGAAAAGATAATAACCTCCCAATAGAAAAAATCAAGGATGTCCTCAATGGAAACCTCAGTTATGACCTAGAAGAAGAAAACAGCTCCAGAACCAATGCCAATGTTATAGTCTACGGCCGAGGGGCAAAGCCAATCAAGGCTCGGACTAAGAATCAAAAAAAATTAGTCAACCTCTCCGATGAAAACGATATTGTTTTTGCTATTGGTCCTGCTGGAACTGGCAAAACCTATACTGCCGTTGCACTGGCCGTCAAAGCACTCAAGACTAAAATGGTTAGAAAAATCATCCTGACGAGACCAGCAGTCGAAGCAGGCGAAAGTCTCGGATTCTTACCAGGTGACCTCAAGGACAAAATAGATCCTTATCTCAGACCCTTATATGATGCCTTAGAAGACATGCTTCCTGCTGAGAAGTTAGATAACTTCATGCAAAATAGAATTATAGAAGTTGCCCCTCTAGCATTCATGAGAGGTCGTACCTTAGATAATGCCTTTATCATATTAGACGAAGCTCAGAATGCTACATCGATACAGATTAAGATGTTCCTCACTAGGCTAGGTCCATCCGCTAAGTGTATCATCACTGGTGATTTGTCGCAGATCGATCTGCCACGCCATCAGCGATCTGGATTATATAAGGCGCTAGACATACTTGGTGATGTGGAAGGAATAGCTAAATTATTCTTAACCGCGGAAGATGTCGTGAGACATAAGCTAGTTAAGCAAATCATACTCAGATACAATTCTGATGATAATAAAAGAACAGAAGATAAGAATCAGAAATCAAACGACTAATGACAGCTAAAGTTACTTACAAAGGTCAACTCAGAACTGAAGCCCTACATCTCAGATCTGGAAATATCATCCATACTGACGCACCTGTAGATAATAATGGTAAAGGAGAAGCTTTCTCCCCTACTGATCTCGCAGCGACCTCCCTCGCCTCATGTATTCTAACTATAATGGGTATCGCTGCAGAACGATCAGAAATAGATATACAAGGCGCCTCAGCAGAAGTCACTAAAGTTATGTCCTCTAATCCTAGACGCATCGCTCAGATACTTATAGACATACACATGCCTAACAATACTTATTCTGACAAAGACCGTAAGTTATTAGAGAAAGCAGCTCATCACTGTCCAGTAGGCCTGAGTTTACATCCAGAAACAGAAGAGCTTATTACGGTGCACTGGTCATGAACCAACAGTCCCAATTACGCGTCAGTCATAATGGACTGCCTATTAGGGCGTCAGTTTCTATAACTGGATCAAAAAGCATATCCAATCGGCTTCTCATTATAAAAGCCTTAGGCCAATTAGAATCAGCTCTGACTAATATCTCTGATAGTGCTGACACTCAGACTCTCATTAGACTATTAACGACCGATTCCGAAACGTTAGATGCCCATCACGCTGGGACCACCTTCAGGTTCTTGACAGCATATCTAAGTCTTAAATCTGGAAACCAGATTCTTACTGGCTCACAGAGAATGCAAAATAGACCCATTAGGCCATTAGTAGCTGCTCTAAGACATATCGGTGCTGACATCAGTTATTTGGGTAAGGATGGTTATCCCCCACTTAGTATAGGCACTATCCGAAAACAGAAAAACAAGCGGATAGAGATCAACGCCACTGTCAGTTCTCAGTTTACTTCAGCCTTATGTCTGATCGCACCATATCTTCCAGAAGGCTTAGAACTTCACCTTATAGGTGCACAAGTCTCTAGACCCTATGTGGACATGACCCTCGCGTTAATGAGGGCCTTTGGGATTGAGATCGAAACGACACCAGATCTTATAATTATACAACCTGGTGCCTATCTAGAGCGTGATTATCACATAGAGTCAGACTGGTCTTCGGCCTCGTATTATTATGCCATAGCCGCTATAAGTGGTGATGCTGAAATCAATCTGACCAGCTACTTTAGACCAAGCCTGCAAGGGGATAGCATCTTAGCTAAGATATTTAACAAACTTGGGGTGAGCACCATATATGAGGAAGAGCACCTAGTGAGACTTACGTCCAATGCGAATCAGCATTCTCTAGAAGAACTAACTCTAGATTTTATTACTTTTCCTGATCTAGCACAGACAATTGCTACTGTGTGCGCGGCAAAAGGTGTCATGCTACATCTTTCTGGTGTACAGACGCTACTTATCAAAGAAACAGACAGACTAACAGCATTGACCAATGAACTGTCGAAAGGCGGGGTCAAACTTAGTCGTGATATAAGTGGTCGATTAGAATATACTCAACATGGCAAATTCGCAGCTATTAATCCAAGCTTTGAGACTTATGATGACCACCGCATGGCTATGTCCCTGGCCACCTTAGGGATCATCGCGCCAATAACAATCACTAACCCTAAAGTTGTCGAAAAGTCCTATCCCAAATTCTGGAATGATATAGCGAGTCTCGGTTTTGAACTAGAATAAGTAACCTTATTCTATAACTAGAACATCTTGGGTATACTCCTGTACTAAATCATTTACAATAAGACGATAAGTTCCTTTTTCAAGGCCCAGCATATTGTCCACAACGAACCTTTCTATATTACTTGCCTTGATTTCTCCTGATGCCTGGATGATATTATCTATAGAAATAATGGTGACATTCAAGTTATTCTCAGTACCGAACAAGCCTGAAATATTATCTGTTAGATCACCCATATCTACCATTCCGACCGCTGGTCCAGATACAAAGTTGGTACAAGGTTCTATTCTCGCCTCGAAATCAGTCCCTAAAATCACTTCGAAACCTGGCTTAAGTTCTATTTCTGTACCCGCAGTGAAGAGTATATCATTAGTACTATTTACTGTCGCTGTAGATTCTATTTTTATTTCTGCACGATAGATATTCTGAGTGATTGTATTGATCACAAGATAAGATCCATCACATGATGAGACAGAACAACCCTCATCTATCGTCCCATCGCAATTATCATCTACACCGTTACACGCTTCTGTTGCGCCTGGATTGATAGAACTATTGCTATCATCGCAGTCTGTATTATCTGAAACATAACCAGCTGGAGCTGAACAACTTGTTGTAGTGTTAGCACTATCACCATAACCATCACTATCTGTATCAGCGTAATAAGTCGTATTGCCGTTTTCATCTATCAGTCCGTCGCAATCATCGTCGATATTGTTACAAATCTCCGTAGCGCCTGGATTGATAGACGCAACACTATCGTTACAGTCATCGCCACCTATAACACTGGAGACACCATCCCAACCTCCGGCATCAATCATACATTCTACATAACCATCACTATCACTGTCCACTTCAGTAGCCGGAAGAGTAGAACTGTTACAGTCATTTATCTGGCCATCACATAATTCTGAAGCGCCTGGAAATATGGTTGCATCAGCGTCATTACAATCTGTATTATCAGTGACATACCCTACAGGTATAGAACAGCCGTTTGCAGAACTAGAGTTGTCTCCATAGCCATCACCATCTCCATCTTCATAGAAAGTTAAGAGAACACCTTCGTCTACCTGGCCATCACAATTATCATCTACACTATTACATATTTCGATGGCACCAGGATTAATAGTCACATCACCATCGTTACAGTCATCGCCTCCTATAACAATGGGAACTCCATCCCAACCTCCCACATCGATCATACACTCTACATAACCATCACCATCATTATCCACTTCTGTAGTTGGAAGAGTAGAACTGTTACAATCATTTATCTGGCCATCACATAATTCTGTTGCACCTGGAAATACGGTCGCATCATCGTCATTACAGTCAGAGTCATCAGCAACATACCCTGGAGGTACTGTTGGTGCAACTGTCTTGTTATTAGGATCGCCGTAAGTGTCATTGTCTCCATCAAAATACCAAGTCGTCCCAGCACTACTACATGACCCATCATCTATCGTCGCAGCAGGATCATAATTACCTGAATTAGGATCTGTACAACCGAATACTTGAGCAACTTCGAAGTAGACACCATAGTCTTCTACCTGCCCAGTTGCAGGACTAGTACATCCATTAGAACCAATACTACTTGTAGACGTAATAATCCTCATACGAAGGATAGATTCCATGGTAACCGTCGATGGGGTCGTCATGGATAGGCCTAAGTTTCCACTACCTGAGAAAGAGACCGTATTAGAGGCCTCATTAGCATCTAAGAAATCACCATCATCATTATAATCTATAAAATATCGTAATCTGGTCACCCCAGAAACACCTACTACAAAATTATAGGTCGTGCTGGCTTCCAATGTTGCGACACTAGTACAAGAGAAATCCTCATAGACACCAGCTGTCCCAGATCCATTACTAACATTACTGAGATTTAATAAAGTAATACCACCTCCACTTCCACCGGTAGATGGTGTACAGGGCGTAGGAGGTGCTGCTTCTACGTCGACATAATTAAACTTGATATCACTGCCAGCGGAATTAGCGGCTGTCAGTTTTACAGCATAGAGACCTGCTGTACTATAAGTTACCGTTTCTTTTTCCTCAACTGATGTAGCTGG
>CALEAC010000029.1 GCA_937944095.1 uncultured Saprospiraceae bacterium | reverse complement strand
AAGTTAGATCACGAGAATATGATCAACGGCAGTTTTGATTGTGGCGGCGGTTATGAGCTCTGTGTAGATGACTGTGTATGGCCTGGGGACACTAATCGTGATAGAGGCGTTACTGGAAAAGATTTTGTAGTCTGTGGCGTCATGGCTGGAATAGGCGATGAGGGTAATCCACGTCAGATCGTCTCTACAGAATGGTTTGGTTTCAATGCCGAAAACTGGAACACGAGCTTAAATAATACAAATTTCAAGCATGGTGATGTTAACGGGAGTGGTACCATTAATCTCACTGATCTAGAAAACATAGAACAAAATTTAGGACAGACCAGAGCGGGTTTTTGGGATAGATCTGTTCTTTTAGATTCCATAGCTGAGGATGGACTCACTTTATCCTTTCCTATAGACTCCTTAAGTGCAGACGGCGCTCAGATTTTCGAACGAATACTCAAGACCAGTGTGCGGCTCGGTTCCCCAAGTGGGTCTCTTAGCCAAGCGATACATGGCATCTCTTTTGATCTTCGCTTTGACACAAATATGGTCGCGCCCTTCGTCAAACTAGACGATAACATCAGCCAGGTCTTTCAATATAATTTTTCTGGTTTCACTGATGGATTCAGGGTTAGTAATGAATTAAAAGGTGACAATAGAATCCAATATGCTTTTACAAATTACAATGGCACAAACATCTCCGCTGGCGGTCTACTGGTAGAGCAAAATTTTTATCTGAAAGAAGATGCCCGTACCAATAACCTCGATGGTAGAGATACACTGGTCATGAAATTCTATAATGTCTGTGCGCTTAATAGTAACGGTGAATCAATCGCTATGGGTGCGCTCACTGATACACTCATTCTTACAGATCTGATTATTGACTCAGACGTTATTTCTACAACGGCAGAAGCTGTCTTAGATAATGGATTTATAGTCTACCCGAATCCGACTAGTGACGAAACTCGTGTAGTGTTCCATACACCTACTTCTGGACAACTTAGCGTTGTGGATGTCAATGGCAGGTTGATTCATAATGAAACGCTGTACCAACAAACAGAATTACGTCTTTCGCTAGAGGCTTATAATAGTGGCATTTATTTCATTTCACTACTGCAAGAAGGACAAATCACAAACCACGAGACCTTGATTGTGACTAAGCCCTAAGTATGAAAAACAAGTATTCCTTTTTCGCTTTGCTTCTTTGCATCTTCTTGACTATGAGTTGCTCACATAAAATATTAATACAAGAGGCTCACAGGGTTGATAATAACTGGTCTAGTTCGCATCCGAAAGATAACCGGGTCGACATACGAACCTACTTTAGTGGCGACAATGGAGATCATCTCGTTTTCCAAATAGATATAGACAACCGCTCTGATGACCCTGTATATATCTCACCGATAGATATAGAATTGTTAATTGATCTGGGGCCCAGGAATCAAGCTGTATATGCACCCATCCGAAAGAAAGAGCTGATAACTCAATTGGAGAATATCAAAGAGGACTTAGAGCGAGAAAAAAAACATGCCGCCACTTCTGGTGCAATTAATACTGGTGTAGATGTCTTGCTTGGTGTACTTACTGGTGGTGGTGCTGTCGGGTCTATCATCGTCGGTTCTGCCTCAGCTGCAGAAGTCATGGACGAGAGAAGAAGATACAATAATTCGCAAGCTAACATCGACGATAAGATTAAGGCCGTAGAAGAATTCACTATGAATAACGAAGAAGTGATTATGCCAGGTAGGAAGGGTTCTTATGATCTTAATTTTGATAGACTACTAGTCGATGCAGATGGCAAGATCCGAGTCAGTTGTTCTAACGAGACTTATATTTCTAACTATCTATTTCATGTAGAGAAAGTGAAGATATAGGGTAGTTTTGATTCATGCAAAAACAACCAGAGTAGCATTTACACCCAACGATAACACGAGAGTAAATTAATACGCAAATTACCCTCGATTAATAAATGGGAGTAAAAACGACACTTAAGACATGAGCAAGTTTAACAAATCAAAACCTTATAATTCGCTACCAGCATTACCTCCAAAGGAAGACGTAGAATCGAAAAAAATACTCTTAAAAACTATAAAGGCCAGTCGAGCGCTAGGAAAGTTGAATGGAGCATTAAGTAATTTGCCCAACCCGAATCTATTCATTGACACTATCCAAATCAAAGAAGCTAAAGCAAGTTCTGAAATTGAGAATATTATTACTACAAATGACGATTTATTCGAGACTCTAATAGCAGAGAAAAAGAATTCAAACTTTGCCGCTAAAGAAATTCTAAGCTATAAGTCAGCCTTATACATTGGATTAGAAGAAATAAAAAGGCGCCCTTTCATAACAACTAATCTGTGCATAAAATTAGTACAAGAAATAAAGCATAACAAATCATCAATCCGAGTAACCCCAGGAACAGCTTTATTAGACGGCAGAGGCCAAATTATCTATACACCGCCTTCGGGTGAAAATACAATTAGAACAAAGCTTGCCAACCTAGAAAAATTCACAAATGAATATGAAAAAATTGATCCTTTAATTAAAATGGCAATTATCCATTACCAATTTGAAGCAATCCACCCTTTTGCTGATGGCAATGGACGAACAGGTCGAATCATGCTCCTTTTATATCTAAAGCTCGAAAAACTTCTAGACATCCCTGCAATTTATTTAAGCGAATATATCATTGAAAATAAATTGAATTATTATAAATTATTGAGGGAAGTTACTGAAAAAGGGAAATGGGAAAACTATATCTTGTATATGCTTGACATGATTGAGGTAACATCCCACAATGTAATACCTAAACTAGATACAATCGTTAGATTAATGGACGAAATAGAAGGTATTATAAAGGTCAAAAAACCTAAGCTTTTCAATAAAGAGCTCTTAGATATCATTTTTAAATTGCCCTATACTAAAAGGAAGAACTTAATCGAAGCTAAACTAGGTACCCCTAAAACAGTAGGTAACTATTTGATGGAATTAGAGAGAATAGGAATTCTAAGATCGAAAAAAGTAGGGAAAGAAAAACTTTACATTAACCATAAACTAATGAAGGTGCTCGAATGAAGCACGAAATCATAACAATAGATATCATATCTCTTCGTTCCTCAGGAGAGACGACCCATATCATCATAAGTTATACGTAAAATAAGACAAATGACTGAAGAAGAAATAAATAGAATTCAATCTGAAATAAATGCAAGACCAATAGAGGACTTCGACAATCTATCACCTGCAGATATGCATTTTCTTATACATACACCCTTTTCAAAAGAATCAATTATTCAATTTAAACAAAAGCCGAAAAAAGAAAAATTGGACAAAATTGGTTTCTTGAATTTGATTGAATATCTACTTAAAATTTTGAAGGAAGAAAATGAAATAACGCTTACAAAATGGAATAACATAAACACCAAATTAGCCACGGAAATTTATCATAAAAAATTCACTGATGAACTTGTAATTGTCTTAAAGAAGAGAAAAATATATAAACAGGATGACATGCTTTCTCTACAAAATGCGATGATTATTCTAAATAAATTAACTAAAATCACTAAAGTCAGAAAAAACAAAATGAGCCTTACAAAGAAGGGAATTGTAATATCTGAACAAGCTAATCGAACTGAATTATTACAAACTTTATTTAATTCGTATGGAACTCAGCTTAATTGGAGTTATCATGATGGATATTCTGACGATTATCAAATACAATCAACATTCGGATACATTTTGTACTTGCTGTTGAAATATGGAAAAGAAGAAAGAAGTGCAAACTTCTATGCCAAAAAAATTGATAAGGCTTTTCCACAAATAAAAGATCAATTTCATTCAAATTGGTCAACACCGGAAAAACAACTAAAATCGTGTCTTTCTGTAAGATGCTTTGAAAGATTTCTTGAGTGGTTTAACTTTATATCAGTTAGAAGAATAAAAGGAGAAATAGGAATCGATGATACTTTTATTAAAAACAATCTACTTGAAGATTTTCTGTCACTGAATACAAATAATTTTAAATTTAAAAAAAGCAAATTCTACGCATAACAAGAGCCGATGACTGCACATCTCTCCTAGGAATATAGGAATTACATCCTAACCACCTCTCGTGTGTAAGTTTTTGAATTAGTTACTAGTGTTAAGTAATAGATGCCCTGCTTCAAATCTTGTAAATCTATTGTTTCGCCGCTCTGACATTTTTGACTGGCAATCACTTGACCTGAGGTATTACTTATAGTTAGGAACCCTTCTGATTCTGAAAAGTCTAGTGTGATGCTTTCAGTAAAAGGATTAGGATATACTATGAGGGTTCTTTCTACGCTTTCTGTGTCTGCCACTGCTACCATATCCTCTGAGATTTCAAAATCCCATATACCTCTACCGTAAGTACCATATCGCACTCTATTGGTTTCAGAAAGATACTCTACACTCCAATAGGTCTGGCTAGGTGCTGTTACACCGCCCATGTGGAACCACTCTTCTAACTCATCGATGTATACATAAGGACCAGCTTCTGTCGCTGCAAAGATCAAGCTCTCATCCTCATTAGCTGCTAGCTCAAATGACAAAGTAGGTGGCAAGCCATTGTCCATTGGCGTCCACGTCTCCCCATAATCATAAGAAACAATAACTGCTGGATTACTATACCCTGTTCCACTAATATAGAGCTTACCTTCTGTTGTCTTAGAAGGCAAAATGTCTGAGCCGTATAGATAGTGTGCGTTAGGAACTCTTATAGATTTTCTATCCCAAGATTCTCCACCATCTAAGCTAATCCATATGCCGCCTTCTGTTGTCGCCACATATATAATACTGGAATCAAAATGGTCAAAAGCCATTGCTGAAATAGTGCCTTTTTGTCCCCAGAGAAAATTGAAGTCATTTTGTGACACCTCTATTTCTTTAAACTCATTGATTGTAAGCTCTATCATAAAAGAGCCAGGGCCACCAGACATATTGCCTCCTGCAAGATAAACGATATTCTTAGTCGGATCAGGGTGTGGAATGATTGGTGGTATCCAGACCGTTTCGTTTTCCGATTCTAATTGCCACTGTGATGTTATCTGTCCAAAGGCATTATCATAATAATGAACTGTTCCTCCTGGATACACCATCCACATGCTCTGATAACTATTTGTGAATATAATATGCCCGTAATCTCCTGAGATAACTTGATCTAGATTGTTTGGCGCATCATCTTCCATGATTCTGCCCGTCTGATATCCTTGGTCTTGGCTCCCAGCGAAGACATAACTACTTTGTATCGGGTGTGTGACGACATCATAATACTGACTCACATTAAGACCTTGTCTTCCTAGGTTCTGGAAACTTAGGCCTTCGTCATAGGTCCTGCTGATACCGCCATGGTTACTCACCAGCATGATATGATTACCTGCCCAGTCATCGTATTGTGAGAACGACATGATATCGGCATGCAGTTTTCGTTGCACATCGTCATAATATTCCCACCAGTTGTGTATGAGTTGCCAGCTCTTGCCAGCATCGACACTTTTATAGGCCTCCACTTCTCCCATGTACATGACCTTCGGGTCTTTCTTTGATATAAATAGCCCCACTTCCCACGGCTCCGCAGGAAGAGAATTAATAAGCGTCCATGTCACACCCTCATCTGAAGTGCTCCAGAGCGTCTTATCTTTCTTATATGTATAGAGTAAGGTATCCTGCCCATCTACGGTACCTACTAGATTCGCCCTTCCGTCTGTCGCCCAAGCTATCGGACTCTCTGCTTGCGCCAGTTCTAATGCGCCACTTGCTCTATTCCATATATACAACTTGCTTTTATTCTCTTGGATCTGCTCCATCACATATACACTTTCCGTATGCAAAGGGTTAGAGATAGCTACATTATTGAGGTCCGATGTAGAGAAAGAAATAACTTCGGTAAACGTGCTGCCTGAATCTGTGGATAAATAGACAACGATTTCTGAAGTCCAATTCGCTTGTTGGAGCACAAATATTTCGTTATTCTCTTTGGTATGAACCCACTTAGAAATTCGGACGACGCCTGCACTAGGGATACCCGTCGATGCCTCCCAGGTAACGCCTTTGTCTTCACTATAATAGACTGCACCTCTCATCGAAGCAATCAGTCTAAAGCTCTCTCCTTCTCCAACTGAAGTCAAGAATCGACTATCAAAATTGAGCAGGTCATTCTGTGCTTTCCAGGTTTGTCCCCTTGTGTCTCCCTTCCAGATAGTTCCACTCGCAGATATTAGAAACAATTCATCTAACTCTGGGGAATAGGTGGTGGCAAAGACACTACCCGACTGATTAGCGCTACCCAGTTCATGCCACTCTCCGACGACTGCACCATCCGCTATAATTTCTTTTTCTCCTTTTAATAGTGCTTGTTTCTGGACCTGCTTATAGTGCGTCAGCATATTATTATGCTCTACTATTCTCCAGTCTGTCTCGGGGCTTGATTGATGAATCTTAGCTAACCAACGCTTCTTTAAGTCTCTCTGACTACCATCTTCCATGTCTTTTTTGACCATGGTTTCTGTCGGTTTAGGTGTTTTGCTAGAGTCGTTGTTTTGGTAAGTGCAGCTTACTAGAGTCGTTAACAGCACTAATAACAAACTTATACTTTGCTTCATAGAACTTAAGTGTAGGAGTCAAGATAGCAGAAAATTCCTTAGCACTATGAAGTAAAAGCCAAATTAAGTACACAGATGTCTGCTAGATACTATAGTCTTTCTAGATAGTCTAGGTCGCCTTTTAGAATAGATATAAAATCTACCTTACCATTATGGGTGTTCATCTTCTCGACAACTTGATATACTGGTAAGTCTACACCCATTGGCATGAGGGTCATTCCGTCTACTGCTGTTTTGGAAAGTAAGATTCTCTGTCTTTGATTTGGCCATGCTTCTTCCGGCTGTCCTATAAGGTTCTTTAATAGATGAAAGTCTTCTATACTGACTTGACCATCTTCATTAATGTCTGCAGCGATATAACTATAAGGGTTAGTAAAGGTTCTGGAGCCTTTGATGTGTTCTTCGAAAATAGCCAGATCTTCTAAGTCGACTGTCGCAATATCTCCGACCTTAAATGCATGCACTCTAAAGTCTCGATTCTCCATGACTTCGTGGTTTTCGTAAGTCCCAGATGAATTGGTATACATTCTATTCATATACTGACCCATGTTATTCGAACCGTCTGTGGATATATCCATAGGACTTAGGTCCTGATAAGTGACCATCACGTTTTCTATTGCCTGACCTTGCGCATCGGTAACGATGCCTGTGGCCATGATGGTGCCTACTTGTGCTTCGCAGTTAGGAATGTTACCCGCATTGTTTTGCACATTAATGTCAACCTTACAATATGCTTGTCGGCCTGCTTGGTCTGTTACCCACATTTCGATCGTGTTCCGTCCGACCTCATCACAGGTAAAGGTCCTAAAGGTTTCTTCTGTATCTGACGAAAAAGAAAAGGTCAGTGGACCTGTATGACAAGGATGATAACTATTCACATTGAGATCTTTGGCCCAAACCTCTACCATGCCATTATCTATCTGACCATCTAGGTCTGTATCTATCGGCATTAGGACAACATTAAGTGTTGCTAGGCAATATGGAACTGGCGGCGTATCCTCCGTTACAGTGACACAGGTTCTACAGCTGAGCTTAGACCCACAAGCATAATCTAGTATATAATCAAAGTAGGTTTTTCCTATCGGATATCGGCCCGATGCGTCATAACTGGTCGTGTCCGCATACGGGGAGTCGTTAATTATGACATAGTCCCCATAACAAGGCTCTCCTTCTACACTGACATCGGTTAGACTCACATAAGAACTGTCACAATCTTGTGCTGCAACTATTATATCCTTAGCACAACTGAGGATAGGGTCTACCGTATTGCTTAGTTTAAAAACTTGGGTATACGTCCATATACCTCTATTCGTTCCAGGATTAAAAGAACACCAATCTACGACAGTCCATTCTCTTAGAATCTTACGGCAATCTGGCCCGAAATTTATTTCTCGGTCTGTATAACTTGTAGCAATCTGACTACAGGTCACATAATCAAACTTCGGTTTCTGAAACTCAAAAGGGAGGCTATCAGGTATTATTTCCGAATCGCAGCCAAAAACATGAAGTTCTCCCTCTGGCCATTCTATATTGGTGATATTAAAAGTGCCCGGGCGAAAAGTTAAAACCTGTGTACACTCTAATAGATTCCAATTTTCGTCTTCGGCTTGCCATTTTCTGGTTATGGTACCCACATTACACGAATTCAATCCATTGACAATATGAGCTAGTCCTGCCGAATACTTGACGCCATCTTTCATAAGATAGGCATCCCCATATTGAGTCAAATCATAAGATTGCGCTGTACATGTCAAGGTCTGATTGTGTGGACAATGTAAGGTTGTCGTTGCTGATAGTTGTGCTGTCATAAATAACAACACAGAAAGGTGTACTAAAGGCAGTCTCATGTATTTGCTTTCGATTTTATGTTTGTCTATAGACCATTCTAACCAAAATCGGGCGGGATAGGAACTGAAAAATAGAACAATATTGTCGATATCTATAATCCTAACGCACTCGGACACTGATAAGCTGCATAAGTGGCACAGAATATGATTACACATTAAGGATAAACCTTATATAATGAGGGTAATGAAATTTGGAGGTACCTCTGTTGCCACTGCGCAGAGGTTAAGAGCGGTGTCTGATATTGTCCTAGCTGGGTATAATGAGGATGGTGGTATTGCCGTAGTGGTTTCTGCCTTCAGTGGAATGACTGATCTGCTTTTGCGTATGGTAGATTTAGCTGTGAATAAGCAGGACCATAAATCTGTCTTTCTCCAATTCACTCATAAAGCACACGAGGTTGCTAAGGAATTACTAGACCAAGCGAGTTACAGTGAAATCGCCGATCACCTCGACGAAAATCATCAGAAACTAGCAGACCTGCTATCTGGCATCTTTCTCATCCAGGAAGCCTCTCCAAAATCTAAAGATTTAGTTGTGAGTTTTGGAGAAAGGAACTGTGCCTTCATATTAACTAACTATATGAAAAGCATCGGTCTTCCTGCAGAATATATCGATGCTACAGAGTGCATCAAGACGAATAATTCTCATGGCGCCGCCATCGTAGATTTCCAACTCACGAATGAGCTAATCGCTAAAAGAATCCGTAGGAAGGGCGTGATCTACGTCATAACTGGGTTCATTGGGTCTGATAAAGAAAAGGGCGTAACAACCACTCTCGGTAGAGGTGGGTCTGACTATAGCGCTGCGATCTTTGCTGCAGCAATACCTGCCTCAGCATTAGAGATCTGGACAGATGTCGATGGGGTACTAACCTGTGATCCACGTAAAGTCAAGAAAGCCTACCCTATCCCCGAACTTTCATACCAAGAAGCAGCTGAACTATCTCACTTTGGCGCCAAGGTCCTCTATGCGCCTACAATTAGACCAGTCAAAGAAAAAAACATACCAATTTGGATTAAGAATACGATGAATCCGACTGCTATCGGGACCTTAATTCATGAATCCGTAACAACGCCCAAAAATATCGTTTCTGGCTTATCCTCTATAAATGATGTGGCTTTAGTCTCCTTAGAAGGCAGTGGTATGCAAGGTGTGCCCGGTATAGCTTACCGTTTTTTCAAAAGCCTCGCTCAGGGTAAGATTAATGTGATTATGATTACTCAGGCCTCCTCAGAACACTCCATTAGTGTCGCTATTAAGGCCAACAGCAGACATAAAGCAATCACTCTTATCGAGGAAGAATTCAAATATGAGTTAGAGAGAAAGTTGATTGATCCCGTAAGACTTCAGGAAGAATTATGTCTATTAGCTATCATCGGTGATAACATGAAAAATGCTCCTGGGGTTGCAGGTCGGCTATTCAGCGCCTTAGGCAAGCATGGTATCAATATCGAGGCAATAGCACAGGGTTCTTCTGAACTGAATATCACCTTGGCCATCAATAAAGAGGAAGAGAAAAAGGCACTCAATTGTATCCATGATACTTTCTTCTTATCAGAATATAAAACGCTCCATCTGTATATCGTTGGGGTGGGTTTAGTTGGTTCGACGCTACTAGACCAAATCAAAAACAACTTCGAAGAAATCATATCAGAAAGCAAGGTCGAACTCGTCGTCAATGGTCTATCCAATTCTAGAAAGATGGTTTTTTCGGAAGAAGGCATCGCTTTAGGAAACTATATGGCTACCCTAAATGAAAGCAAAGTAGCAGCCGATATAGAACGTTTCATCGGTAAAATGATTGCCGATGATCATGCTTATACTGTCTTTGTAGATAATACTGCAAGCAAACTTGTTCCAGAACATTACGAACTTATCCTCAATAATAATATCGGCATCTCTACACCAAATAAGATTGCGCTATCTAGTGGTCTAGAGCGATACAAGACGCTCAAGTCACTGTCTGGTATTAGGAACATCCCCTTACACTTTGAGACTAACGTGGGTGCTGGTCTACCTGTAATAAGCACACTAAAAAGCCTTATCTCTAGTGGTGATGAAATCCAGTCTATCGAAGCTGTCCTATCTGGTACACTCTCATATATATTTAATACCTATTCTTCGGAATTAAACTTTTCTGCTGTCGTCAAAACAGCTCAGAACAAAGGACTTACAGAACCAGACCCCAGGGAGGACCTTTCTGGTTCTGATGTAAGAAGGAAATTATTAATTCTTGCACGAGAAGCTGGATCTGAAATAGAAGAAGAGGATATCGAAATAGAAGGATTACTTTCTAATTCTTGTCTAGAAGCAGCTTCTGTGGAGGCTTTCTATTCGGCCTTAGAAAGCGATGACAAACGTTATCAAACGAAAATTTCTGAAGCAGAAAGCGCAGGAAAACGACTTAGATATATTGCCAGTTATAGGTCTGGCGTTGCGAAAATCGGCCTGCAAGCAGTAGATGCTCAGAACCCTTTCTTCGGATTATCCGGTAGTGACAACATGATTGTCCTTTACACTATGAGATATAACGAAACGCCCTTGGTCATAAAAGGCCCCGGTGCTGGTGCAGCAGTAACTGCTGCTGGCTTATTAGCTGAGATCATTAACATGAGTACAATACTATAATAGATGAAGACAGTTCCTTGTAAGGTGTTTGCACCAGCGACCGTTGCTAATGTGGCTGTCGGCTATGATATTCTTGGTTTCGCCATTAACGGTATCGGAGACGAAGTCCTCATTAGAAAGGGGTCTAAGCCTGGGCTGGTCATTAGTAATATTCGTGGAAATAAGACTTTATCAAAAGACCCTCAAAAAAACACTGCTGGTTATTGTGCGCTGAAGGTCATGGAGCATTTGGGTTTAGAAAACGAACCCATAGAAATAGAATTGCTGAAAAAAATGCCAATCGGGACTGGCTTAGGTAGTAGTGCTGCAAGCAGCGTCGCCGGCGCTTATGCGGTCAATGCCTATTTAGACTATCCATTAAAGGACAGGGAACTGCTGCGCTTTGCAACCATGGGTGAACAATTAGCCGACGGTTCTTTTCATGCAGATAATGTGGCGCCTTCTCTACTAGGTGGATTCATCTTAATACGTGATAACACGACCTTGGACCATGTTCGATTGCCTAGCATTCCTGGACTGAAAGCTGTTGTCATCTATCCACATATCACAGTGCTGACGAGAGACTCAAGAGCTATTCTAAAAGACCATGTTGCTCTAGAAACACATGTTGCTCAGTCAGGAAATTTGGCTGCTTTCGTTTCTGCGCTTTTCCGCTCTGATATAGAACTCTTACGTCGATCACTAACAGATAATCTAATAGAGCCACAGCGCGCTTCCTTGATTCCTGGTTTCTATAAGATGAAAGAGGCTGCACTTGATTTGGGTGCATTAGGCTTTTCGATTTCTGGCGCTGGTCCATCTATGTTTGCACTCTGTATGAATACGTTCGATGCAGAAAACATTATCGAAAAAGCGAAGACCATCTATCGGGACCAACAGATTGATATCACTTGCTACCTTTCAGATATCAATCTAGAAGGGGCTAAGAAATACTAATGAGACTATATAGCACAAATAATAAGGACAACATTGTCGACCTTAAGGAAGCTGTATTATCGGCCTTTCCTAAAGACAGGGGTCTATACCTTCCGACTGAAATACCGGTTTTACCCAGCGCTTTCTTAGATCAACTGAACCAATACTCCTTTTCTGAACTCAGCTTCATGGTTGCGCAGAACCTAATTGGTGACGACTTACCAGAAGACTTATTATATCAGTTGGTTACAAGAGCGATCAACTTCCCTGCACCGTTAATCAAACTAACGAATCAGTTATCCGTTCTAGAATTATTCCATGGGCCGACGATGGCATTTAAAGATTTCGGTGCCAGATTTATGGCAGAGTTAATGTCCTATTTTTTAAAAGATGAAGATCGAGAAACAACAATCTTGGTTGCTACGAGCGGTGATACAGGCGGTGCAGTTGCGGCTGGTTTCTATGACGTTCCTGGCATTAATGTTATCATTCTATATCCTGGCTCTAAAGTCAGCGCACTACAAGAAAAACAACTCACCACCTGGGGTAAAAACATCACTGCTATCAAAGTAGCTGGCGTATTTGATGATTGCCAAGCAATGGTCAAATCTGCATTCTTGGATAAGCAGTTGTTAGAAAAATTCAGCTTTAGCTCTGCAAACTCTATTAACATAGCAAGACTACTCCCACAATCATTCTATTACTTCGAAGCTTATAAGCAACTAGGCTGTAGTGATGATATCACTTTTTGTGTGCCTTCTGGCAACTTCGGCAATCTTAGTGCAGGAATCTTAGCAAAGAAGATGGGTCTACCCATTAAGGGATTTATCGCCGCAACAAACGAAAATAAGGTTGTCCCCGAATACCTTACTTTGGGCAAGTACCTTCCACACCCTAGTCATCAAACTCTTTCGAATGCAATGGACGTGGGCAACCCTAGTAATTTTCCAAGAATGCTCGACTTATACAGAGGGATAGACGAAAGTTCCACGTGGAACAATCTGAAATCTGTATTAAGGGGATACGCCGTAACAGACCAACTGACCATAGATACAATAAAAGCATCTCGAGATAACTACAATTACATCATTGATCCACATACTGCTGTCGGCCTTTATGCGGCCAGCCAAGTAGAGCAACAAAAAACAACTGCTCAGCTTGTAGTTCTCGGTACAGCACATCCAGGTAAGTTCGCACAAGTAATGAATCAAGCTATAGGACCGATTAAACTTCCTTCTCGATTAGAGGCTTTCCTAGAAAAAGAAGGAACAGCAGAAGAAATAGATAAAGATTATAAATCATTCAGAGAACTGCTTCTGTCTATGTAGGTTCCACGTGGAACATATGACCTTAGTTGTTCGTTAACACAAGAGCAGCTCCTCTTAAACTAGGCTTTACCTAACTTTACCTGCTTAACTTATCTAACATGAGACTAACCATATTATTTCTATTTATTTCATTGTTCCTTTCTGCACAGACAGAGAGCTATAATCATAGTAAGTTCAAACAACTACACGAAGAACTGCCCACACCTAATGTATACAGAACTGCTTCTGGTGCACCTGGACATGAATACTGGCAACAGCGTGCTGATTACAAAATGAAAATTACTATTGATGACAGCACACAGAAACTTTACGGAGAAGAGACTATCACTTATCATAACCAATCACCAGATCCCCTAAGATACCTTTGGGTACAGCTTGATCAGAATGTAAGAGCTAAGGATTCTCACTCCCATGATATTCGTGGAACCGAAATAAAAGAGAGGATGAGTACCTCTGCAATAGATAGATTAGCTCCAACCTTCGAAGGCGGATTCAATATTACCAAGGTAGAAAATGCCTCGGGAAAGAATATGGATTTTACGATCAACAAGACAATGATGCGTATAGATCTCGATACACCACTACAACCCAAACAATCAGTCTCTTTCTCTATAGACTGGTGGTACAACATTAACAATACAAAAAATGTAGGTGGACGTAGCGGCTTCGAGCCTTTTGACGACGGTCATAATGTCTATGTCATTGCTCAGTTTTTTCCAAGAATGTGCAAGTACAACGATGTATATGGCTGGCAAAACAAACAGTTCTTAGGAAGAGGTGAGTTTACATTAGAGTTCGGAGACTATGAAGTAGAGATAACTGTCCCAGCTGACCACCTCGTAGCAGCAACAGGAGAACTACAGAACGCCGATAAAGTCCTATCCAGCGAACAAAAGAAAAGATTAAAAAAGGCGCTCAAAGAAGCAGAACAACCTGTGACC
>CALEAC010000028.1 GCA_937944095.1 uncultured Saprospiraceae bacterium | reverse complement strand
GAATAGTTGTAGGCGTTGTCAGCAAGTCTACACACCAAACACTGGTATGCAGTGATGTTTTCTGGATACCAGAACCTGCACTACATAAAGTTGATGATGGCATCATATGTCACTAGTTATACTTGTGGTGGTCTCGACCTCGATTCTATATATTCTTAAAATCAAACTTCCGTTTAATCTCCAACCGATCAATCTTAGAGAATAGAGTAGTCGGTCGCATATCCAGTATATCTGCCGCCCCTCCTTTGCCACTGACCTTCCAATTGGTATGTTCTAGGACCTCGATGATATGACTTCGTTGGACCTCTTCCAGGGTTTGGAGCTTTTTAGCTTTTTTGATATTCTTTTTAGGGTTAAACCAAGAGCCAATGCTTAGTTTTTCGCCCTTGGACATGATGATGCCTCGCTCTACCAGATTTTCCAATTCTCGGATGTTGCCGGGGAAGTCATACTCGACTAAAGTGTTGATGACCTTCTGTGGAATATTTGTGATTTTTCGACCCATACGCGCACCGAGTTTTTCACAAAAATAGCTGACCAATAAAGGGATATCCTCCTTCCTTTCGCGCAGAGGAATACTGTGTATCGGAAAGACATTCAGTCTATAGTAAAGGTCTTCTCGAAAATTTCCTTCTTCTATTTCCTTGGGTAGGTTTCTATTCGTGGCCGCTATGGTGCGCACATCGACCTTGATTGTTTTGGTTCCGCCTACGCGTTCGATCTCTCCTTCTTGGAGGGCTCTGAGAAGTTTGGGCTGTAGCTCTATGGGCATTTCGCCGATCTCATCAAGGAAGAGGCTGCCGCCATCAGCTAGTTCGAATTTTCCGATCTTTTTTTCTATGGCACCCGTGAAGGCCCCTTTTTCATGACCGAACAATTCACTCTCGATTAGATTAGCAGGTAGTGCTGCACAGTTAATCTTGATCATGGGGCGCTCGCTTCTCTTGCTCAATTGATGCAGGGCACGGGAAATCAGCTCCTTGCCGGTACCACTCTCGCCTGTGACCAGTACGGTGGCCGTAGTATCTGCGACAACTTCTATTTGCTTGAGGACGTTCAGGAATTTGGGGCTGACGCTGACGATCTCGTCAAAGTTGTGTTGGACCTTGAGTTCTTCCTGTAGGTAATTATTCTCCTCTTCGATTTTACTCTTGAGCTCACGGATCTCCATGAGGGCGCCGCGCAGGGCCGCTTCTTTTCTTTTTCTTACCGTGATATCTCGGATCAGCGCACAGGCAAAATCCATGGATTCAAATTGAATATAGTTAGCACTGATCTCCACGTCTATCTTGGTACCGGCCTTGCTATAGTGATTGGTTTCAAATTTGAGTTTCTTATCCACCTTCAGCTTTTGCCAGATGTCAGCAAATTCTTCTTCACCCACATCACCAGAAATTTTGAGCACATTCATTTCTTGAAATTCCTCACGGGTATAGCCATATCTATGGATGGCCTCTTCATTGACCTGTTTGATATTTCCCTTGGGGCAGAGCCAGAATACGGCATCACCGGCCTTCTGGACTGTAAAATCTGATAGACGCGCCTGTCGGTCCCCTTCCTTACGCTGGGTGATGTCTGTGACGATGGCACAACTAATGGTCTCGCCTTCGTGGTTGACGAAAATATCTGTGATGCTTACGGGGAATTCTTCGCCATTCTTACGCCTATGCCTGCTCTCAAAAGTGGAGGGGTCTTTCTGCTTCTTCTGCCAATGCGCCTTCCACATATGCGCCTTCATGGTGGGATTGATATCAAAGATGGTCAGTCCTAGAAACTCCTCTTTCGTGTACCCCCAATTCCGGCAGGCCTCCTTATTCACTTCAATGAAGCGCGCTTCACTATCAAACCATAGAACACCAACAGGAAGATCATCGAGAGCCTGAAATGAAACTTTGGATAGGTCAGTGATCATAAGGTCGCTTTTAGATGAGGGTATCTGAGTTTGATAGAAAAGGGGTGTTTTACGCTAATTCAAGATACTCACATTTTCGTAAGTATACTATATATCGTAAATAAATTCGTAAAAATAATTATTGCCATAAAACAGCAATATTTTTAATCTGCTGAATATCAATATGTTAACATCTATTTTTTGAAGCGTTCCAACCTTGGCACGCCCATTGGCTTATTACTAGTAAAATGATGAACATGAAACATCTGATACAAACCAATAGCCTCTCTGAACTGCTTAGCAACTTCCAGCAAGAGCCTTTGCCCATCCTGGTCAAATTGAATACAAGAGAGGGGGCCGATTATCTCATGGACATCATGATAGACCGATTATTGAAAGGCGTCAAGTATGAGGTGTTGCCGATGACGTTGGATCAGGATTCATCTAAAAGGATCAGTCAAGCGTTACACCTGCAGAGCAATCCGTCTTTGCTGTTCATCCATAAAGGCGAAATCAAATCCATTCTTTCCGGCATAACATCCAGACATCAAATAGAAGAAGCGCTGACAAAACTCCATAGTTCTGAAAGCAAGGGACAAGCGATTTAATACCGAAACAATTATTTACTAATTATAAAATACTAAAATTATGAAATCTTTAATCAACCTCTTCCTAGCCGTTCTGATCTTCTCTGGGCAGTCATTTGCTGGGGAGATCAACGCTCAGTTTTTTAATGAAGCCGATGCCTTTTTCAAAACCTATGTCAAGAATGGCAACGTTAATTATGCTGTCGTTAATAATGACGGTACACTTAAGTCACTGATCCAGTCCGTGAGTGAAGCGGATCTGAGCTCTGCCTCTGACGCCACGATACAGGCCTTTTATATTAATGCCTATAATCTGCACGTCATTAATAAGGCAGCAAACGCCTATCCATTGAATTCTGTAATGGATATCAATGGATTTTTTGACAGCAAAAAAATAACGGTCGGTGGTAAGAAAATTACACTGAATCAATTGGAGAAGGATTATTTGTTGAAGCCTTATGGTGATGCGCGCTATCACTTCGTTCTCGTATGTGGCGCGCTTGGTTGTCCGCCTATCACGAATTTTGCGTACACGCCGGAAATGCTAGAGCAGCAGTTGGAGATGCAAACTCAAAAGGCGATTAATGATTCTAATTTCTTGAAAGTAACGGAAAGTTCCGTTTCACTATCGCAGATCTTCAAGTGGTATGCTAAGGACTTTGGAGGCAACAAAAAAGCGGTACTCGATTTTATAAATAAATACAGATCTGAAAAAATATCTTCAGGCGCTAAGGTCAAATACTATGACTACGACTGGAAACTAAATGACACAGCGAACAGTACCTCTTTTATTGGAGGTGCTGCCGCAGCTGGTAATAATAGCGCAAGATATATTGTCTCATCTACGATCAAGAAAGGATCGACGGAGACTAAAATATTCAACAATCTCTACACGCAGCATACTGGGTCTGCAGAAGGACTGACGGATCGCTCTACTTTTAATACGACTTCAGTCAGTTTTTTATATGGTTTGACGAATCGGGTCAATGTCGGATTCAGCACGCGATACAGACAGGTCAGGAATGACAGACTGCCTTCTAACGTATTAAGTGTATTTAGCAGATCAGAAGGTGAGGACATCAGTCATAGACAAGGCTTTACATCTTTTGGGCCACAGATCCGATTTGCACCGGTACCCAAATGGACGAACTTTTCTATACAGAGTTCTTTTGTATTTGCTATTGGCGACGACCTTGAGGGCAGCAACACGCAACCATACATCGATTGGTCTGGACCAACTTGGTGGACACAATTCTTCAATGATTTCAGTATCGGAAATAGTTTTTCTCTTTTTACGGAAATTGATTTCTTGCTAGAAGACATCGGTAGTGAGGACCTCAATCGGATCTCGACGCCAGTCACTTTAATATTCAGTTACAATCCGACAAGTAAGATAACGCTCTACACATTGGGCGGCTACTCACCATACTGGCAAGCGGACTATGATTATTTCTCACAAGTTGGTATCGGTTCGAAATATCAATTTACCCCTAACTTGGAACTGGAATTATTATACACAGACTTCAGCAATAAATTCTTGAACGAAACAGGAGGCCAGGCAGCTACCTATAACCTCGGTTTGAGATTTAATATATAAAGATTCGGCAACGACGATAAGATAAATAGTATTCATGCTTAATTGTAAACACGTATTAATTCTTTGTTTGATCGGCCTGACCCAGTGTCTGGGAGCGCAGACAAAAGTGCAAGGAGAGAAAGTGACCACCCTCACATTTGATGGGATGAAGAAGAATGATGAAGTTTATTTACTAAGTCTTATAAGAAGTCGACAAGGCGACCCCTTGGATACGATCAAAGTAAAGAATGATATCCAGCGATTGATTAATACCTCAGGTATCGGTCATGCGGATTTCACAATAACAGAGGTTGATGCGGGTGTCCAACTAAGTTTTCAATTACAAGAAATCAAGACCTTACTTCCGATCGTGAAGCTTGGGGGTATAGAAGAAAATATATGGTTTCAGTTAGGTTTTGTGGACATTAACTGGAAAGGCAAGGGCCAGACCCTAAGTACCTATTATCAAAACAATGATCGAAGACACTCTGGTCAAGTTTATTATAGAATACCAAGAATAAATAATAGTCTATGGGGATTTTCCGCTAGCTTTACAAAATGGTCTTCGAGGGAACCACTCTTTTTTCCTGAGGCCACTGTAAATTACTATTATGATAATAATAGCATCGCTCTTTCTGGAATCCGAAATTTTGGACTAAACAACCATTTAGAAATAGGGGGGACTTATTTTATAGAAACCTATAGCAAAACACAAGAATCACTCAACAATGAAACCCCTGGACCCCTATCACTGCAACAACCAAAATATCTCGGCAAGATAGAATACCATGCCAAGAAACTGAATTACCACTTTTTCTACTTGAAAGGATACAGCTGGAAAATAAACTCCCAAAATGTCTTTAACACCTTGGACAAGACCTGGTTTCACAGCGTGGCATTCCAAGGAAAACAATTTTTCAAAGTAGGAAAAACAATCAACCTAGCTTTCAGATTAAGGATGGCCATTTCTTCCAATAACGATTCTCCTTTTGCACCCTTTGTAGCGGACAGTCATGTCAATATCAGAGGCGTGGGCAATCGGATAGACAGAGGAACAGCGCAGTTGGTTCTCAATATAGAACACAGACAGACTCTCTTCCACACAAACGATTGGGCAGCTCAATCAGTCGTCTTTCTGGACTCAGGCACTTGGAGAAATCCAGGCGGCGAACTCAGAGATATTTTCAACCATGATCAATTCCGTCTGTTTGTGGGTGGGGGCGTCAGAATCATCAACAAAAAAATATACGGTGCTGTCTTAAGAATCGATTATGGAATAGACATTTTCAATAAAAAGCAAAAAGGTGTTGTCATCGGACTGGGACAATATTTT